>NZ_JBEZUP010000035.1:0-83432 GCF_040636485.1 Streptomyces sp. NPDC038707 | reverse complement strand
CATTCGGCGCGGATGGATCCGGTGCTGGAGGAGCTGGGCCGGGTGGCGGGGGGTCTGGTGTTCGGTGAGCCGGTGATTCCGGTGGTGTCCACGGTGGCTGGTCGTCCGGTGGACATGGGGGAGGCCGGGTATTGGGTGCGGCAGGTGCGGGAGCCGGTGCGGTTCGCCGATGCCATGGAGTGGCTGGCGGGTCAGGGTGTTACGGGGTTCGTGGAGGTGGGTCCGCATCCGTTGCTGGTGGGGAACGGGTTGATGCGGCGTGGTGGGGATTCTCCGGAGCGGTTGCTGGCGGGGCTGGGCCGGTTGTGGGCGGACGGTGCGGCCCGCTGGACGCCACCCGTCACCAGGGGGACCCGGACGGGCGTGCGGGTGCCTTCGTATCCCTTCCAGCACCAGCACTACTGGCTCCAGCCCACCACCCCGTCGGAGGGCCTCGACACGCCCGACCACCCGCTGTTGCGGTCCCTGGTGAAACTCCCCGACGGGCAGGGTGTGGTGCTGACCGGGAAGCTCTCCGCGTCCGTCCACCCGTGGCTGGCCGAGCACACCGTGCTCGGTTCGACGCTGCTGCCCGCGATGGCGTTCGTGGACATGGCCGTCCACGCCGGCGAGCACACGGCCAGCCCCGTACTGTCCGAACTGGTCCTGGAGGCGCCGCTCGTGCTCTCCGGGCACGACAGTGTGCACGTGCAGGTCACCGTCGGCGCGCCCGACGACACCGGACACCGGCCCGTCACCGTCCACTCCCGCACCTCCGCCGAGCCCGACGAGTGGACCCGCCACGCGACCGGCGTGCTCGGTCCGCCGGCGGACCGGGCGACACGGGCCGACCGGACGGGCGTACCCGGGGCGGACGACAGCGAGGCCGCGCCTGGGACAGACGATGGCGGGGCCGCGCCGATCGACATCGGCTCGTTCTACGACCGCCTCGCAGAAGCAGGCTACGACTACGGGCCGGCCTTCCAGGGCCTCACCGGCATCCGGCGGCACGGCGAGGACCTGCACGCCGAGGTGAGCTTCCCGGCGGACCCCGCGCAGCTCACCGGCTACCGCGTCCACCCCGCCCTCCTGGACGCCGCCATACAGCCGCTGACCCTGCTCGCCGGCCTCGCGGCCGACGACGGCGGCGCCGGCGGAAACCCGGCGCGGCTGCCCTTCTCGTTCTCCGGTGTGGCGGTCACCGGGTCGGCCGCGACGGTCCGCGTGGTGCTGCACCCGACCGGGCCGGACACCTGCGCGGTGCGGATCACCGACACCGCCGGGACACCGGTCGCGAGCATCGACGAGATCGTCCTGCGGCCCGTCGAAGCGGCGGGTCCCGGAGCCGGGCGCCGGCCGAACACGCTGTTCGCCGTCGACTGGACCCCGATGGCGGCACCGGACGGCCCGGACACCGAGACGGTCCTCCACGAGGTCGCCGGCGAGGGCGAACCGGTCGCGGCCACTCACGCGGTGACCCGGGAACTGCTCGGCACGGTCCGGGAGTTCCTGGCCACCGACACACCGGCCCGGCTCGTGGTCCTCACCGGCGACGACCTGGCCTCGGCCGCCGCCCGCGGCTTCCTGCGCAGCGCGCACAGCGAGCACCCCGGGCGGATCCTGACCGTCCGGCACGACGGCACGGACGCCTCACGACGGGCGATCCCCGCCGCGGTGCGCGCCGCCGTGCGCGACGGCGAACCCGAGGTCCGGCTGAGCGACGGAACCGCCCTGGTGCCGAGACTGGTGAGGGCCACCCCGGCCACCCCGGCCGCCCCGGCCGCCCCGGCCGCCCCGGCCGCCCCGGCCGCCCCGGCCGCCCCGGCCGCCCCGGCCCCCCCGGCCGGGCCCTTGGACGGCGCGCCCCTGGACGGCACCGTGCTGATCACCGGCGGAACCGGCACCCTCGGCGTCCTGGTCGCCCGGCACCTGGTCGCGCGGCACGGCGCCCCGCACGTGGTGCTCGCCGGCCGCCGCGGCGTCGAGCCGCCCGGGCTCCGGCAGGAGCTGGGCGCCGCCCTCACCGTGGTCGCCTGCGACGCCGGTGACCGCGCGGCCCTGAGGGATCTCGTCGCCTCGATCCCCGACCTGCGGGTCGTCGTGCACGCCGCCGGGGTCGTCGACGACGCCGTGGTGGGATCGATGACACCGGAGCAGATCGACACGGTGCTGCGCTCGAAGGCCGATGCCGCGTGGCACCTGCACGAGGCCACCGAGCACCTGGACCTGCGCGCCTTCGTGCTGTTCTCCTCGGCGTCGGGGGTGTTCGGCGCCCCCGGGCAGGCCAACTACGCCGCCGCGAACGCGTTCCTCGACGCGCTCGCCGAGCACCGGCACGCCCGCGGCCTGCCGGTCACCTCCCTGGCCTGGGGCCAGTGGGCCGAGTCCAGCGGCATCACCGGGAACCTGACCGAGGCCGACCACCGCCGGCTGGCGAGGACCGGGATGCTGCCGCTGGCCACCGGGCAGGCCCTCGACCTGTTCGACACCGCCCTGGCCGGCGAACGCCCGGCGCTGGTGCCGGTCCGCCTCGACCTCGCGGCGATCGACACCCCGCCCGCGCTGCTGCGCGGACTGGCCCGGCCGCGGCGCGCGCCGGCCCCGGCGGCCGGCCCCGGCGACCTGCGGGCCAGGCTCGACGCCCTGCCCGAACCCGGACAGCGCGCCCTGCTGCTCGACCTGGTCGTCACGCACAGCGCGGGCATCCTCGGGATGGCCCCCGGCCGGATCGACGACCCGCGTCAGCTGTTCCGCGACCACGGAGTCGACTCGCTGACCGCCATCGAGCTGCGCAACCGGCTCAACGCGGCCACCGGTCTCCAGCTCCCGGCGACCCTCGTCTTCGACTTCCCGACGCCCGAACAGCTCGTCAACCACCTCTACGGGCAGCTGTGCTCCCCGGAGAACCGGGACGCCGGGCCGATGGAGCGCCTGCTGCGCAAGGCCGTCGACGTCGGCCGCCCGCAGGACGGCCTCGACCTGCTGGCCACGGCGTCCCGGCTGAGCCCGGCCACCGACGCGCCCAAGGCCGAGACGGTCGCCCTCGCGGCCGGCTTCCTCCAGCCGTCGCTGGTCTGCCTGCCGTCCGCGCTGGCGTCCGGCGGCATCGAGGAGTACGGGCGGTTCGCCGCGGCGCTGGAGGCCGCCCGCGACGTCACCGCGGTCACCCTGCCGGGCTTCGCCGGCGACCCGCTGCCCGCGGACGCCGACGTCCTGGTCCAGGCACTCGCCGAGGCCGCGTCGGCCGTCGCCGCGCCGGTGCTGGTCGGCCGTTCGGTGGGCGCGTGGCTGGCGCTCGCGACCGCCGGGGAACTGGAACGGCGGGGGGCCCGGCCCAGCGCCGTGGTGCTGATCGACGGCTACCCCGACGACCTGCCCGGTGTGCTCACCGGCATGCTCGACGCCGGCCACCAGGTCCAGCCGGTCGACGACGACCGGCTGGTGGCCATGGGCCGCTACCTCGATCTGGCTGGCGCCCCGGAGCCCGTCACCGCGCCGGTGCTGCTGGTGGGCACCGGGAAGCGCTCGTGGCCCCGGCTGTCCACCACCGCCCAGGAGGAACTCACCGTCCCGGGCGACCACTTCACGGTGCTGGAGGAGCACTCCGCGGCCACGGCGCTGGCCATCAGCACGTGGCTCCTCGACTTCAGCGGATACGGGGCCGGGCTGTCCGCACTCAGGGGAAAGGACGATGCATGATCTGGGACAACGTCTACATCGGCGGAACGGGGCGCTATCTGCCGCCCCGCACGCCCGCGACGCGGGCCGTGCCGGACACCGAGACGATGCGGCGGCTGCTCGCGCTGTCGGACTTCGTGTCGTTCACCCGCTCCGACGACGTCACCGAGCACGCGATGGCCGTGCACGCGGCGATCGCAGCCCTGCGCGAGTCCGGCCTCAGCGGCGCCGACATCTCCATGGCCGCCTACGCCCAGATGGACCACCAGGACCACATGGCGTCCTCCTGCCACCTGCAGCGCGTCCTCGGCCTCGGCCACGCCCTCGTCTACGAGGTCGAGGCGACCAGCAACGGCGGCTCGGCCGCGCTGCAGTCCGCCGCCGCGCACCTGGTGGCCGACCCGGCCGCGACCGCGACCCTGGCCACGGCCACCGCCCGGTTCCTGCCGCCGCGCTGGGAACGCTGGCAGCCCACCATCGGGATCTTCCTGGCCGACGGCGCGGTCGCGACCGTGCTCAACCGCGAGGGCGGCCGGGCACGGCTGGTCGCGACCGCCAACAGCTCCGCGACCCAGATGGAGGTCCTCGCCACCCCGACGATCCCGGACCCCGAGGGCCACCGCAACCGTACGCCGATCGAGGTCACCGGCCTGGCCCCGTACCTGACGCTGATGAGCGGGGCGCTGGTCACCGCGGTCGAGCAGGCCGCCAAGGAGGCCGGCGTCAGCGTCGCCGACATCACCAGGTTCGTCGTCACCGGTCTGGGCCTGGCCCAACTCGAGGTCGTCGTGCTGGAACCGCTCGGCATCGACCTGGACCGCACCACCTGGCCGATGCTGCGCGAGCTCGGCCACGTCGGGCCGTGCGACCAACTGCTCGGCATCGACCACCTGCTGCACGACGAGACCCTCAGACCGGGCGACACCATCATGTCCATCGGCCTCGGCATGGGGTCGCGGTTCACCGCGTCCCTGCTGGAGGTCACCGAGCCGCCCAAGCCCCGTACGACCACCACCTTCACCGAGCCGGTGCGCGCACAGGCCCCGCCCGCCGACGCGTATGTCATCGACCCCTCGGGCGGCGACATCTTCGGCGAGGCCGCCGCCTTGCGCGAGCGCGGCCCGGCCACGCCCGTCGAACTGCCCGGCGGAGTGTCGGCCTGGGCCGTCACCGGGCACGACCTGGCGAAGAAGCTGCTGCTCGACCCAAGGGTCTCCAAGGACGCGAACAGACACTGGCCCATGTGGCGCGACGGCGACATCCCGCCGGACTGGCCGCTGATCATGTGGGTCGCGATGCAGAACATGTTCACCGCCTACGGCTCCGACCACTCCAGGCTGCGCGGCCTGGTGGCCAAGGCGTTCACCCCGCGCCGCATCGAAGCGACGCGGCCCCGCGTCGAGGAGATCACGGCCGGGCTGATCGCCGACCTGGCCGCGGTGCCGCCGGGGCAGGCGGTCGACCTGCGCGCACGGTTCGCGTTCCCGCTGCCGATCCAGGTCATCACGGGACTGTTCGGGGTGACCGCGCAGACGGGCGCGGACCTGCGGCGGCTGGTGGACGCGGTGTTCAGCCTCGACGCGGACCCGGCGGGCGTGCAGGCCGCCTCCGGGGAGCTGTACATGCTGCTCAAGGACCTCGTGGCCACCAAACGGCGCGATCCCGGCGACGACATGACCAGCGACCTGATCGCCGCGCGGGAGGCGGACGGCACACGCCTGTCCGAGCGGGAGCTGCTGGACACCCTGCTGCTGACCATCTCCGCCGGCTTCGAGACGACGGTCAACCTGCTCGACCACGCCGTCCACGCGCTGGCCACGCACCCGTCCCAGCTCGCCCTGGTCCGCTCCGGGACCAGCACGTGGGAGGACGTGGTGGACGAGACCCTGCGCTGGCAGGCGCCGGTGCCGAACCTGCCGCTGCGGTACGCCGTGGAGGACCTCTCCGTGGACGGCGTGCGGATCCGCAAGGGCGAGGCGATCCTGCTGTCCTACGGCGGGGCCGGTCGCGACCCGGCGCAGCACGGGGCCGACGCGGAGGACTTCTCCGTCACTCGGCCGTCACGGGCCGACCACCTCACCTTCGGGCACGGCGTGCACTACTGCCTCGGCAGCCCCCTGGCGAAGCTGGAGGCGACGACGGCGCTGTCCGCGCTGTTCTCCCGGTTCCCCCGGCTGAAGCTGGCCGTCCCGTCGTCCGAACTGGAGCCGCTGGGTTCCTTCTTCACCAACGGACACAAGACCCTGCCGGTCATCCTGGAGGACAGCTGATGGCCCATTTCGCCTTCGTGAGCGCGCCCGCGTCCGGACATGTGAACCCGACTCTGCCGCTGGTCGAGGAGCTGGTCCGGCGCGGTCACCGGGTCAGCTACGCCACGGGACCGGCCACCATGGACGGCCCCGTCGCCGCCGGGGCGTCGCCGGTGACCCTGCCCTCGCGACTGCCGCCCGGCATGGCGGCGCGGGGCGAGTTCACGGCGGAACAGCTCGCCGTGACGATGGAGTACTACCTCGACGACGCGCGTGCCTCCTTCCCCGTCCTGGCCGAGCACTTCTCGGCCGACCCGCCGGACGCGGTGTGCTACGACTCGGTGACCTTCACCGGGAGGATGCTGGCGAACCTGCTCGGGGTGCGCGAGGTCTCCCTGGTGCCGACCTTCGCGGAGAACGAGTCCTTCTCGGCGGCGCAGGTGTACCTGCCGGCCGACTTCGACCACACCGACCCCCGGCTGGTGGCCGCGATCCAGGACATGGGGAAGTTCGCGCAGGGCCACGCCTTCCTCGAGGACCCGAACCTGATGTTCGGCTACGTGGCCCCGACGAGCCTGGTGTTCATCCCCCGCGAGTTCCAGCTGTCGGGGGAGACCTTCGACGAGCGCTTCCACTTCGTCGGGCCGTCGCTGAGCAGCCGGCAGACCGCCGAGGAGTGGAGCCCCCGGTCGCGGGCCCCGGTGCTGCTGATATCGCTGGGAACCGTCTTCAACGACCGCCCCGAGTTCTACCGGACCTGCGTCGAGGCGTTCGGGGACAGCGACTGGCAGGTCGTCATGGCGGTGGGCGGGCTGGACCAGGAGTCGCTGGGCCCCGTCCCGGCGAACGTCGAGGTGCACGCGCACGTGCCGCAGGTGGCGGTGCTGCGGTACACCGAGGTGTTCCTGAGCCACGCCGGGATGAACTCGGTGATGGAGTCCCTCTACCACGGGGTGCCCTTCGTGGCGGTGCCGCAGATCCCGGAGCAGCGTGCGGTCGCCCGGCGGGCGGAGGAACTGCGGGTCGGCAGGACGCTCGCCGAGCCGACCGCGCAGGGCCTGCGCGACGCCGTCCAGGCCGTCCGTTCCTGCCGCCCCCGCGCGGCGGCCCTGAGCCGGATCGTGCGCGGGGCGGGCGGCGCGTCAAAGGGGGCGGACGTCCTGGAGAAGCTGCTCACGCGGTAGCGGCCGGTACAGCCTCCGGCTCCCCCGGGGCGGCCGCCGACGCAGTCCTCGTCACCACCGCTTCCTGGTGATCGCCGCGACGGGGGCCTGGGCGCGGACGCCCGGCTCCCGCTCGGCAGGTTCGCTACCACCATGATGTCCGCGCGCATCGCACCCGAGCCGTGCGGCGGTGACGGCCGCGCCACGGGCTGGGCCGGTCAGGGGCCCGGCCGGCCCCGCCCGCATCGGCCGCCGCGTCGTGGCCGCCGCGCGAGGGACGCGGACCCGCTGCCCGCGGGCGACTGGCAGACCGGGGCAGGCAGCAGCGATTCGAGGACGGCCCACTCGGCGTCCGCGGTCCCGCTCGGCAGGCCTACACGGCAGCGGGCAGGACGTGGTCGCCGACCTTGTCCGTGCTCAGGCACAGCGAGCAGACGACCGCGTCATGGGTGGCGCAGGCGCTGAGGTCGGGGCGTTCGTAGGGCTGGTGGCAGACGTGGCAGTCGAGGATGACCGCGCTCGGGTTGCCGTCGGCGTCGAGCATCGGCTCGTCGATGCCGTCGTCGGCGCGGCGCAGGTAGTACCGGCCCTTGGTGACGATCGCCATCAGCGGGGTGAGGACGAAGGCGATGACGGCGGCGGCGACGGGGGAGTACGACTGGAGGGAGTCGCCGAGGGCGTGGAAGTACATGGCGATGGACAGGCCGGCGGCGGCGACGAAGGCGACCACGCCGACCGGGTTGACGGCGTAGAGCATGCCGCGGCGGAACTCGGGCCGGCGCGGGGACAGCTTCAGCAGGTACTTGTTGACGCCGATGTCGGTGGCGACGGTGACGACCCAGGCGATGGCGCAGTTGGAGTAGAAGCCCAGGATGCTGTTGAGGAAGCTGAACATGTCGGCTTCCATCAGGGCGAGCGCGAAACCGAGGTTGACCAGGACGAAGACCATGCGGCCGGGGTAGTGCCTGGTGATGCGGGTGAAGGAGTTGGTCCAGGCGAGTGAGCCGGAGTAGGCGTTCGTCACGTTGATCTTGATCTGGCTGATCACGACGAGGGCCACGGCCAGGGGGAGCACCAGCCAGGACGGCATCATCGCGTCGAATGCGCCCTTGAACTGCTGGATCGGCTCGGGAGCGACGCCCGGTCCGACCTCGGCCAGGATGTAGACGGCGAGGAAGACGCCGATGGCCTGCTTGAGCGCGCCGAGTACCACCCAGCCGGGGCCGGCCATGATGACGGCGGTCCACCAAGTGCGCCTGTTCTCCTCGGTCTTGGGCGGCATGAAGCGCAGGTAGTCGATCTGCTCGCCGATCTGCGCGATGAGCGAGAGGCACACGCCCGCGCCGAGCAGCACGGAGGCGGTGTCGACACCGCCGTCGCCGTCGCCGTCGGTGCCGGCGTAGGCGAGGAAGCGGTCGACGGTGCCGGGGTCGGTGGAGATCAGGTAGACCAGCGGGCCGACCATCAGCAGCAGCCAGACCGGGGTCGTCCAGACCTGGAGCTTGCTGAGCGCCTTCATGCCGTAGACCACCAGGGGGATGACCATGAGCGTGGAGACCAGGTAGCCCAGCCACAGCGGCAGACCGAGGCCCAGCTTGAGGCCCTGCGCCATGATCGAGCCTTCGAGGGCGAAGAAGATGAAGGTGAAGCTGGCGAAGATGACGCTGGTGAGCACCGAGCCGTAGTAGCCGAAGCCGGAGCCGCGGGTGATCAGGTCCATGTCGATGTTGTAGCGGGCGCCGTAGTAGGCGAGGGGGAAGCCAGTGACGAAGATGACCACGGCGGCCACGGCGATCGCCACGAGCGCGTTGCCGGTGCCGTGCGCGAGGCCGATGCCGGCGCCGATGGAGAAGTCGGCCATGTAGGCGATGCCGCCGAGTGCCGTGGTGGCCACGACCATGGGAGTCCAGCGGCGGTGACTGCGCGGCGCGAAACGGAGGGTGTAGTCCTCCAGGGTCTCCTTGACCGCCTGGCCGGCGGCGGGCTTCGCCGCTTCTGGCGTCGTCTGCGGTGACTCGGTGGTAGTCATGCCACGTCTCCCGGTGGGGCTGGGTGCCTGGGTGCGGGTGCGGGTGCGGTGATGCGGTGGGAGCCCCGCGTGGCGTCATCGGCGGAACGGGGAAGCCGACGGGCCGTCAGAAACTGTCTCCGGCAGCCCCGGACACGACGGTGATCCCACGGCCCGCCACGCTAGAAAGTGGTTGTTACCACCGATTCCCGTTGACGTGAACGCGATGTTTCCGCAGGTCCGGATCTTCAGGGCGGGAGGGCGGAGAGCGAGCGTGCCGGGTGGCGGCGGGTGCGGAAGACCACGATGCCCGTGCCCTCGGGTGAGGGGAGGGTGGCCTGGGTCCAGCCCTGCCGGCGGTGGAAGGTGACCGCGCGCGGAGAGCGGACGGAAGGGAGCAGCGAGGAGCGGCCCTCGGGGCGTCCCCGGTGACCGCTTCCAGCAGTCCGGCAGCCGGCCCCGTGCCGTGGGCCGCCGGGCGGACCGCGAGTTCGCCGGTTTGCGGGCGCCGCACAGCCACTCCACTGGGGAAGGGGGCCGCGCTCGTCCAGGCGCTGGCGAAGCCGATGATCTCGGTCAGGCGAAGCCGATGGTCTCGGTCAGGCGAAGCCGATGGTCTCGGGTCCGGCGAAGAGGAGCGCCGCGGTGAAGCCGGGCCGGCGGACGTTGTCCACCGGCCGGCCCACGGACGCTCCAGGGCGGGGCACAGAAGGCCTGGGGTGTATACGGAGGGGCAGGGCGTCGGCGTGCTTCAGCGGGTCTTGCCGCGGGAGAGGCGGCTGTCAGTTGCCATCGGACGCGCCGGTCCGGGGGTGGCGCCGGTCGCGACCGTCTCCGCGGCTCATTCCGTGCGGTGCGGTGGGTGGCGGGCGACCTTCAGGCGGACCTCGGTGGGCATGTCGGGCAGGCCGGTGGACCGGTGAGCGGTCCG
Organism: Streptomyces sp. NPDC038707; assembly: GCF_040636485.1. NCBI lineage: Bacteria > Bacillati > Actinomycetota > Actinomycetes > Kitasatosporales > Streptomycetaceae > Streptomyces > Streptomyces sp. NPDC038707. The sequence goes on along the minus strand of NZ_JBEZUP010000035.1, from coordinate 73,424 downwards.
CAGCGGGCCGTCGCACAGGGCACCGAGGGTGGCACCGGGGGCGCCGTGCGGGGTGAGGGTGAGCCCGACGCGGGCACGCGGGCGGGCGGGGCGGCCGGTGATGCGTACGGCCGCGTGCCGGACCTCCGGCAGGGCACCGGCCTCGGCCGCGATCGCGTCGCTGAGGGCGCGGTCACGCAGTTCGACGCCCTCCAGCGGGGGCCTGCCGCCGACGGGCAGCGCGCCGGGGCGGCGCCGGCTCAGTTGGGTGAGCAGCCACCACAGGGCGAGCAGGGCGGCGATGGCGAGCGCGGCGATGACCGCGGGCCACCACCACCAGCCCTGGCCGCTCCAGCGGGCCCGGTCGGCGGAGCCGAGCAGAACGTCGTCCGGGGCGGTCAGGGGCCAGCCGGCGGGCGGGCCCAGATCGTGCCGTCGGTAGACGTCGAACCCGGCGAAGAGGATCAGCAGCCCGCCGCCGAGCAGAATCAGTCCGGCGAGGGCCAGCAGAGTGCGGTTGAGTGCGGATCGGGGGGTCATGGCGCGGGCTCCGGGTTCTGCGTCAGCCGGTGCGTTGCCGCACCCGTACGACGATGCGGGGAGGGGCCGCGAGGGCGAGCCGGTCGCGTTCCTCGACGAGGACGGCGGTGAGGTCGTCCTTCACCTGGCGGGGACCGCGGAAACGGACGTCCGCACGGACTTTGACGCGGTGGCGGCGCACCCGGACGCGCGCCGCGCCGACGCCGGGGACCCGCAGGGCGGCGTCGCGCAGCAGGTCGGCGGCGCCGTCGCGGTCCAGTGAGGCCCGGAGCCGGGGGCAGCCGGCGGTGGAGCGCAGGGGCAGCCAGTGCCGTAGCCCGGGGGTGAGGGCCAGAGCGATGAGCCAGAGGCCGACGGCCGCAGCCGCGGCGGCTCCCGTGAGCATCCACACGTCGTCCACGGGGCGGGTGGCCAGCGCGTCGGTCAGGCGCCGCCGCCAGGCCGCCGAGGGGCGTCCGGCCCGTACGGCGACGACGTCGGCCAGCGCCGCGACCGCCGCCACCAGGGTCACCGCGGTGACCAGCGCCGCCGGCAGGCGGCGCGTGGACCAGGGGCGGTGGGTCCGGCGGCCTCCGCCGCGCTCCTGGGCCGTGGTGTCCGGCTCGGGTCCGGCGTGCCCGGGCGGGGCGGGGCCGGGTGCGGTGTCACGGCCGGGCGGGCCGGGGTCGGGTGTCATCGCGGGTTCCCTTCCCGTGCGGCGGGCCGGGCGGTCCGGGGCACGTGGCCGTTCACCGGACCCGCCCCCGGCCCGGGTCGGCGGCGGTCACCAGCCGCCGGACGGTGAGGGTGACCTCTCCCACCCGCAGGCCGGTCAGGTGGGCCACCCGTTCGGCCACGTCCCGCTGGATGCGCTCACAGACGTGGGCGAGGTCAGCCGGGTAGGGCAGGTCCATGGCCAGGTGCAGGCGCACCGATCCGGTGCGCACCGCGGCGGTGACGCTCGGCGCCGCCGGCGTACCCGGGCCGGGCGGCACGGCCGCGCTCCGCGCCTGAGCCGTGCGGGCGGCCCGGGCGGCGATGCGCGCGACCACTCGGTCCGGGATGACGGTGGCACCCCGCTCGGCCGGGGGCGGCAGACCGGTGGCCGGCGCCGGGCCCGGCCCCTCGCCTGCGGAACCGGCCCGGCTCCTCACCGCTGCCTCCGTGTCCCGAGGTCGAGGTCGCCCTGTACGGCGAGGCCGGCGATCAACCCCGCCGCACCGAGGACCAGGACCAGCAGGAAAGCCCAGAAGCCGCCGAAATAACCGGCGAAGCCCAGGGCCATGCCGGCCACGAGGCCGGTCGTCGCTGCGTTCATCTCGCACTCACCCGTCTCGCCCGCGCCCGCCCGGGACGCGGGGGTGGATCACCGTACGCGGCCCTCGTCCGGTTCGGCTTCTTCTTCCTCGTCGGGCAGGTGGACGTCGTCGACGGCGATGTTCACCTCGACGACCTCCAGGCCCGTCATCCGCTCCACGGCGCCGATCACGTTGGTACGCACGTCACCGGCGACGTCGACGATGGAGACGCCGTACTCGACGACGACGTCCAGGTCCACGGCGGCCTGCCGCTCGCCGACCTCGACCTTCACTCCCCGCGTGACCCCCGCGCCGCCGCCTGTGCCGGGCACGCGGTCACGCACGGCGCCGAAGGCGCGGGCCATGCCCGCCCCGAGGCTGTGGATGCCCGGTACCTCGCGGGCGGCCATGCCCGCGATCTTGGCCACCACGCCGTCCGCGATGATGGTCTTCCCCCGCGTCTCGGCCGGGGCCCCGGCCCCGGTACGTCCCTTCAGCGCGCTCACGCCCGCGTCGGGCCGGCTGCCCCCGCCGACGCTGGTGATGTTCTCCGTCATGGCGGTCGCCTCGATCGGTCGGTCGGACACCGGTGTGGCGCCCTCGAAAGGTTGGATACGGCAGGCTGGGTATTTCTCACGCGCATGCGATGTGATGTGCATCACAGTGTGGTGTTCGGGTTACCCGGACGGCCCAGCCCTGCGCGGGAACGCCATGACCGAACGCACTGCTTACCCATCGCCGGAATACGGCCTGCCGGACAGATTTCTGGCCGTACGGGCGGCCGAGGGAGACGAGGACGCCTTCGCCGTCCTCGTCCAGCGGCACGGCCGGCCGCTCCTCGCCCTGGCCCGCGGCATGCTCGGCAACCCCCAGGACGCCGAGGAGGCCGTTCAGGACGCCTTCGTCAGCGCCTGGCGGCGGCTGCCGGAGTTCCGCCGCACCGCGGAGTTCCGCACCTGGATGTACCGGATCACCGTCAACCGCTGCCTGGCCGCACGGCGCCGGCGTCGGCCGCCGCCCCTCCCGTTGGACACGGCCGCCGAACCCGCGGCGCGGGACGCCCGGAGCCAGCCCGCCCGCTGTGCCGAGCAGGACGCTGCCGTCGCCGCCCTGTCCCGCGCGCTCGACGGTCTCCAGACCGGGCAGCGGCTGTGCTGGATCCTGCGCGAGGTGCAGGGCCTGTCCTACAAGGAGATCGCCCAGATGACGCGGACCAGCGAACAGACCGTGCGCGGCAGACTCTTCCGGGCACGCCGATCCCTCCAGGAGGCGATGGGCCCATGGCGCTAGACGACGCGCGGGCGCGCCCCGCAGCCACCGCCCGACCCGCTGGACCTTCCGGGGCCGCCGGACCCCTTGCTGGTACGCCGCTGTTCGCGGGTGACGGAGTGCTGCCCTGCGGCCGGCCGCTCAGCCGCGTCTGGGAGCAGGCGCGGGACGCGGCGCCGTCTGCCGACCCGCACATCGTCTCCTGTCCGCACTGCCGCGAGGCCGTCGACGGACTGGCCACGATGGACGCGGCCACCCGGGCGCTGCGCGCCGAGGCCGCCGCCGCTCACCATGCGCTCGCCGGTCGCGTCATGGACACCGTCAGGGCGGAGGTACGGCTGCTGCCCCTGGCCGACCCGGACCAGGACCTGCGGATCACCGAGTGCGCCGCCGCCCGGGTGCTGCGGGAGGCGGCGGACGCGGTTCCCGGTGCGCGGGCCGCGTCCTGCCGGCTCGCGCCCGAGGGCGAAAGCACCGGCGTGCGGGCGGCCATGACCGTGGCCGCCGCCGCGGACCGCCCGCTGCCCGACCGGGCCGGTGAGGTGCGCCGGTCGGTCCTTCACTCGGCCGGACAGGACCTGGGACTCGCGCTGACGGCCGTCGACATCACCGTCGTCGACCTCTTGGCGCCCGAGCCGTCCCCGCGCCCCGGTCCGGTGAGCGGTGGCGATGCGCGATGACCTCCGCCCGGCCGGCCGCGTTCCCCTGCCGCGGCGGAGGCGGCCCTCGCGGTTCCCGGCGTGGCGGCCCTGGACTTGCTTCTCCCACCGCCTGGCGGTGGCCGCTGCCCCGCCCGTACGGGCGCCGCCGCACCACGCAGCGCCCGAGGCCGGTTCGACGACGTCGACGGGCCCGGCGAGCCGCATGACGCGACGTGGGCCCGGCCGGCATCCGTTCCGCGCAGCCGGGCCTCGGTGGACTGCCGATTGGTCGAGCTGGAGGCGAAGCGTGCGATCGTCCGCGAGCCGGGCCGTACCTGGGGGGCTCGTATTCCATGACCGGCACCGGCCGCTCTCACCGGGAGGAGACTGCGCGGGACACCGAGGCACGCGGCAGCGGTATCTGCCGGGCGCCCGAGCGCTCCACGAGGCGCGCCGCCGGGACACCACCGAAGCGGTCACCGGAGCGATCGACGGCACCGTGCGCCGGCCGTATCCCGGCGCGGTGATGAACGGCTCCAGCAGCTCGATGCCGCTGCCGGCAGGTGGACGACGACCGACTGCTGCACAAGCGAGGTGCTGCTCCGAATGAAGTGGACGGGGGTCGACTGGCAGGGTGGGCGTGCGGGCTCGTGGCCGACGGCAAGCTGTCTGTACGGCCCTCGCAGCCGCGGTGACCCGAGGACGGAACAGTGCCGCGGCGCCCCGTCAGCGCCGCGGCACCCCCGTACAGGGCCCGCCCGTCACCTGGGTCCGCGACCGTGGTGGTGTCTCACGGGGACGGGGAACCAGTCGGGTCGGGCCAGTCGTCGGCACCCGGGCCCAGCAGTTCGTGGAGCAGCGGGGTCGCGGGCAGCGCCGGGTGGAGGTACACACGCTCACGGCGTTGTCCGACAACGGCCAGCATCGTCCGGAAGGTGCTCCTCGCCTCCTCGGTCCGCCCGCTGCGCAACTGCGCCTCGCCCAGCAGGCCCAGGTGGAGAGGGTGACGCAAGTACGTCCCTGATCGGCCCAGTTCGGCCAGCGAGGTGTGCATGAGGGCGAGGCCCTCGTCGTGGTCTCCCGCGTGCGCCAGGCCCCACCCCTTGACGACACCCAGCATCGCCTCCCAGTAGAGCAGTCCGTGCTCGCCCGCAACGCGGACACCCTCGTCGCTCGAGGCGAGCGCGGTGCGGGTGTCACCCTCCCAAGCCGCCACGACCCCGTCCACGTACAGTGCGAAGGAGCGGTCGGACGGCCTGCTCCCGTACTCGGTGATGCTCAGGAGCTCACTTCGGCGCGCACCGGCGGTCTGCCGGTTTCCGAGGAGCCAGTGGGTGAAGGTGTCGTAGGACCGGCAGGAGACGCGCGGGTCGTGCTGGAAGGTACGTGCCAGCGCATGCCCCTCGTCGGCCAGACGGTCCGCCATGCTGACGCAGCGCTCCAGTTCGGCGAGCGCCTGCGGCAGCATTCCGCGCACATGCAGCACGATGCCTTCGCCGTACGCCGCACCGAGCGACGCCACGGGCTCCCGGGTCCCGCGCGAGATGTCTCGCAGCAGGCCGGAGAACTGCCGCGAGGCGTCGTAACGGCCGGTGACCAGGTGCGCCGCGCACAGCGCCCAGAGCACCGACGGGTCCTCGGGGTCCTGAGCGGCCGTGCGCAGGGCGCGACCGCGTGTCAGGGCCGTCTCGGCCTCGCGGTGGCCGTAGCCGCGCGTGGTGGCGAGTATCTGGCCGAGCTCGATGTGCAGCTTCTGCTCCAGCCGCACCGTGGCGGGATCGTCCGGCGGCAGGAAGCCGATCAGGTGATGCGCACGCCGCAGCCACATCTCCACCTGTTCGTACGCCACGGACTGCTCGGCGTGCTCCGCGGCGAGCAGCAGCCGGGGCAGCACCTGGGCGGCGGGCAGTGCGCTCTTGGCATGCCAGCTGTGATGCGCCATCCGCTCGATCTCCTCGTCGCCCCCCTGTCCGCGCCGGCGTGCGCGCAGTGCGTCGACGATCCTGGCGTGCAGGCGGTGGCGGTCCGCACGGGGCAGTTGGTCGACGAGTGTCTCCCGGACCAGGGCGTGAGCGAAGTGCAGCCGCCCCGGATCATGCGGGTCCTCCTCGAGCAGACCGGCACGCAGGGCCGATTCGAGACCGGCGACGACCGGTTCATCAGGCGTGGCGGTCCGGTTCAGCAGGTCGGTGTCCACCTCGGCGCCGATGACCGCGCACAGCCGGAGCAACCGCAGCACCGGCTCGGGCAGCGCGGCGAACCGCTGGTGCATCGCCTCGCGTATACCGGTGGGAATGTGGACCAGGAGCGCGTCGGCCGCGTCCGGGCGGCGGAGGCTGCGCGCATCGCCCACGAGGGAGAGCAACTGCATCACGAAGTACGGGTTGCCCGCGCTTCGCCGGTGCAGCACCTCGACGACCTTCGGGTCCACACCGGGCCCCGCATGTGCCTCGACGAGAGCGGCGACGGCGTCCGGGGAGAGTCCGCACAGCCGCAGCGTCTCGGTCCTGGGGCCGCGTAACACCTCGGAGACCATCCGGCGCAGCGTCGCGTCCGACTCGGCCTCGAACTCCCGGGCCGTGAAGACGATCCCGAGCGGACGGCCCTGGCACCGGGTGCGTAACAGCCTGAGCAGGTCGAGGGAGGCGGTGTCCGCCCATTGCAGGTCTTCGAGCAGCAGCACGAGCGGGCGTTGCCCGGCCAGGTCGAGCAGCACCTCGCAGACCGCGTCATGGGCGAGGAAGCGGGCCTGGGGCCCGTAGGAGGACAAGCTCGGGCCGGCGGTCCGGGCCGCCGACCGTTCGGGCATGAGCGGGCCGAGCAGGGTGTCGTACGGCCGCGTCGCTTCGCGGAAGGCATCCGGCCGGGTGGCGGACAGTCGTCGCAGAACCTGGGTCCACAGCCAGTGGGCGGGAACGCCCTCGCCGGGGAAGCAGTGGCTCCAGACGACCTCCGGCCCGGCGTCCTTCTCCTGCGTCGCCATGCTCTCCAGGCGTGCGGCGAGTTCGAGCAGCAGGCGGGTCTTCCCGACTCCCGGGGGACCGAGGACGCCGGCCACATGGCCGTGGCCCACGGCCGCGCCTGCGGCGGCGGTCGTCAGCCGGTCGAGTTCCTGGCCGCGGCCGGTGAACGGCGAAGGGGCAGCCGTCCACCCCTGCTCGGTCTCCGGGGGTCTGTCGGCTCTCGGGGCGGTCGCCGGCCCGTGCGCCGGCCGGGACAATGCCCGCCGCCGGGCTGTCCCGTCCTGCGCGCCGGCGTTGGCCACCCGCGCCTTCGGCCGCACATCGGCTCGCGTGTTCGGGCGCGCGCTGGTCCCCGTGGCCCCGGCGCGGCCGACGGTCGCGACCGAGCCGGCTGTCGCGTGGGCGCCGACGGTTGCCACCGCCGCGCCGTGCCCGCGAGCCGTGACGGCCGGGCCGCCGTCCCAGCCGTCGGAGTCTGCGGAGTCCGACGGCGCGCCATCAGCGGTCTCTTTCGTCAGGGGTGACACAGATGATGCGGCGATGGACATGAGTGGTGCGGGAGTCAGCTTCTCGAACGGGGTGTCCACTCCTGGTCTCTGGCGCAGGATCATGTCTCTGACCTGGCGCAGTTCGGCCGCGGTGTCCACACCGAACTCCTCGACCAGATGGCTGCGCGTCCGCTCGTACACCTCCAGCGCCTCGGCCTGCCGGCCGAGTCGGGACAGTGCTGTCATGAGGTGGCCGACCAGTCGCTCCCGTGTGGGATGACGGCGTGCTTCCCCGTCCAGATCGGCGGCGACCTCTTCGGCCGCGCCGAGAGCCAGCCGCGCCTCCGCGCAGGACTCCACGGCGGTGAGCCGGATCTGTTCGAGTCGGGCGCACTCGTCGCTGAGCGGCGGATTGCTGTCGAACTCCGCGTACGGCGAGCCGCGCCACAGCCTGAGGGCCTCGGTCAGCCGGGCCTCCGCGGTATGCGGATCGCTCTGCTCCAGCAGCCGCCGTCCGTCGGTGACCAGACGCTCGAAGCGGCAGGCGTCGACGTGCTCGGGGTCGAGATCGAGGACGTAACCGGGCGTCCTGTGACGCAGCACCGAGAGGTGACCCGTTCCCGCCGCCGTGTGCAAGGCCCGGCGCAGATGGGAGACATGGCTCTGCAGGGTGGCAACGGCGTGACGGGGTACCTCGTCACCCCACAGTTCCTCGACGAGCAGTTCGGTGGGCACCACGCGGCCGAGACGGATGATCAGCAGGGCGAGCAGCGTCCGCCGGCGCGGCGGGCCGAGTGGGAGGTCGAGCCCGTTGAGCTGCCCGGACATGGGCCCCAGAACGCTCAGGAAGAACTCGGTCTGGCCAGTGGTCACGGGTGACCCGTTCGCGGTCGGAGGTACGGGCATGACGGTTCCCATCGGTCCTTTCGGTGGGCCCGGATCTTCCGCAGGGAAGGGTCGGGCTCTGCCGGGCGGTCATCAGCTTTGGTCGGAGCTGTATCCAGCGGGCGAGAGCGGTGAGGGGGCGGTGAGGTGCTGTTGCGTCAGGCCGTGTCGCGGGTTGGTCCGGCGCGGAGGATCCTGTCCTGGACGACGGGTACCCCCTCGGACCCGGTTCCGGTCGGCGGTCTCACCGTCGATCCACGCGGAAGGCCGTCCAGCTGCCCGGCCGGGGAGGGACGGGCCCTCCAGCGCGCTTCGCCCCTCCGGAGAGTGAGGCGAGGTCCGACTGCGTTGCGGGGGAGCGGGTTCAGCGTGGAACTGATCACGATGGCACCGTAATGGTGTTGTCGGCGTCCGTAACAGGTGGTCATTACGCGTGCATGGGTGCTAACCAGCCGATACACGGCGGTACTCCGGGGGCTCGTCGTTCGGGGAACCGGAGGCACGGGAGGCCGCGGTCCGGGTGCGGCGCGAGACGGGGGCCCGCGTGGCGGCTGACGCGCCGGGCGGCCCCGGAATCACCGCCGGGCCGGACACACCCGCCCGCACGGCGCGAGGTGCGAGCCCGCCGACGTCTGCGCCGCCTGCCTCAACGGCGCCTTCGGCCGACTCCGATGCGGCGCCACCGCGGAGCCATTTCCTGAATCCGGAGCCGGAGCCGGAGCCGAATCCACACCTCTCGTGGCAGGGGGAAGGGGCCTCCCCGCAGCGATTCCCTCGATCGGCAAGCGAACGGCAGGTACAGGGCAAGTTCTCGGCAAGGGGCCCGTGAAACGCCGACGGGTGACGGCAAGGGGGCACCAGCGAATCGTCCAGGACTCCGCAAGGTAGGTGGCGCACGATATTCCGGCGTCTGGAGATACTGCTGGTCCAGGGCCGATGACGCCCCTGCTGACGGTCTCGACGACCGCCCGCCAGCCTTCGGATCGATCTCGCGCTCACGTTTCCGACAGGGAGCCCTTTCTTGCTGAGTCCAGCACTTGCAGCTGCGGGCCTGTGCATGATAAGTCGCGATACTACACTGACCGTTCAGCAGGGAAACCGGGAATTCATCGGTTCGTCCGAGAACGTATACGGCCGCGATTTCCGCGACCTGCCGCACCCGAGCGTGCAGCAGTCGTCGGTGCGTCGGTTCCCCGCAACACTGCAAGGCAGGCACCAGCAGTACGTCGTGCCCGTCACCGCCGTGTGGTCCGGCGGGAAGTCCGCCTCCACCGTCTTCCTCACCGAGGCCGGCGGCGTGCGGTGGCCTGTCCGACAGGACCAGGACACCGGTCGTGATGCCCATGGCCGGGGGCGGCGAGGGGGCACGTGTGCCGCCCGAACGCGAGAGGACCCTCCGCGATGGACGCGCGCATCATCGAGGGCATCGCCGCCGGCTGCTTCAGCCGGCAGGGCGTCGAGTGCCATGTGATCTGCCTGCCGCGGACGCTGCTCCCGCCCGACCGTGTCGCGCCGGCCACCCGTCGGCGCGGGCACCGGGCGGGACGGCTCGGGACACCGACCTCGTGGAGGCCGGGCCGAGCGGGCTCGGTCACCCGGTGCGCGGAAGAAAGTGCGAGGTACGGCGTGCTCGCGGGCCGCGCAGCGCTCACGGGTGTCTCAGGGGCGTGCGCCGGGCCGAGCGAGTGCCCGATGCGGATGTAGGAGACTGCCGTCGCACCGAGTCCGCCCAGTCCCCAGGCCGTGCCGCTCCGGCCGGCTCTCCGATTCGTCTTTCCTTCCCCTGCCCACGAAGCTCAGGAGCACAGCACAGCATGAACGCACATCAGCCCCTGTCCCGCCGCCGCATGCTCGGCCTCGCCGCCTTGGGCGCCGCCGCGATCGCAGGGCACACCACGATCACCGCGGCCCCCAGGGCGGCCGCTGCCACCGAGTCCGGTGTATCCGGCGAAACGTTCGTCCCCGCTGTCGTGGTCGGCACCGGGTACGGCGCGGCCGTCTCCGCCCTGCGGCTCGGCGAGGCGGGAATCTCCACCCTGATGCTGGAGATGGGCCAGTTGTGGAACCAGCCCGGCCCTGACGGCAAAATATTCTGCGGGACACTCGCGCCCGACAAGCGTTCCAGCTGGTTCAAGACCCGCACCGAGGCCCCGCTCGGCTCCTTCCTGTGGCTCGACCTCGCCAACCGGGACATCGAGCCCTACGCGGGTGTGCTGGACCGGGTCAACTTCGACCAGATGTCCGTGTACGTAGGACGCGGTGTCGGCGGCGGTTCGCTCGTCAACGGCGGCATGGCGGTCACGCCCCGGCGCTCGTACTTCGAGGAGGTGCTGCCCCAGGTCGACGCCGATGAGATGTACAGCACGTACTTCCCGCGCGCGAACTCCGGCCTGCGGGTGAAAAACATCGACAAGGCATGGTTCGAGCAGACCGAGTGGTACGAGTACGCGCGCGTCGGGCGCGACCAGGCCGCTAAAGCGGGGCTGAGCACCACCTTCGTGCCCAACGTCTACGACTGGGACTACATGCGCCGTGAGGCGGACGGCTCGGTGCCCAAATCCGCGCTGGCCGCCGAGGTCATCTACGGCAACAACCACGGCAAGGTCTCACTCGACAAGAGCTACCTGGCGGACGCCCTGGGCACCGGCAAGGTCGCCATCGAGACCCTGCACCAGGTCAGGACGATCCGTCAGCGGAACGACGGAACGTATCTGCTGACCGTCGAGCAGAAGGACGCCCAGGGCGGCCTGATCGGGACCAAGGAGATCTCCTGCCGGCACCTCTTCCTCGGCGCCGGCAGCCTCGGCTCGACCGAACTGCTGCTGCGCGCCCGGGAGACCGGCACGCTCGCGAACCTCAGCTCGGAGATCGGTCGTGGCTGGGGCCCCAACGGCAACATCATGACCGCCCGCGCCAACCACGTGTGGAATCCCACGGGCAGCAACCAGTCGTCGATCCCCGCCCTCGGCATCGACGACTGGGAGAACCCGGACAGTCCCGTCTTCGCCGAGATCGCCCCCATGCCGGCCGGCCTGGAGACCTGGGTCAGCCTCTACCTGGCCATCACCAAGAACCCGGAGCGCGGCACCTTCGTCTACGACGCCGCCAAGGACCGGGCGGACCTGCGCTGGACCCGGGAGCAGAACGCGCCCGCGGTCGCTGCCGCGAAATCGCTGTTCGACCGCATCAACGAAGCGAACAGCACCATCTACCGGTATGACCTCTTCGGCCCGCAGATCAAGGCCTTCGCCGACGACTTCTGCTACCACCCGCTCGGCGGCTGCGTCCTCGGCAAGGCCACCGACAACTACGGCCGCGTCACCGGATACAAGAACCTCTACGTGACCGACGGCTCGCTCATCCCCGGCAGCATCGGCGTCAACCCGTTCGTGACCATCACGGCGCTGGCGGAGCGGAACGTCGAGCGCATCATCAAGGAGGACGTCGTCACGGGCTCCTGACGAGCGGCGGGCGGGGCCACTCCGTGCCCCGCCTCCCCCTTCATCCGACAAACGCCCCGCGACGGTGGGCGGACGAACCAGAACCGAGAAGAGGACATCGCGTGAACGCCCCCTTCAGCGACAACGGCCTGTGGACCCGCAGGCTCCCCCCGCGCCCCGGCGCCCGTGTCCGGTCGCGGGAAGTGATCTCTCAGCCGACCGCACCAGAGCACGAGCGCCATCGGGCAGCGCCGTGATGCCTTCGACGGGAGTGGCGTTACCGTGATCGACAACTCTTGTGGCACGACAGCGGCCCATGCCTCGTACATCGCGGCGAAACAGAGGTCGGAGTACGATGAGATATTCCGGCTGATGTTCGATCAGTCCGGGCTCTGCATGGCGACGCTGGATCGTGCTCTGTGTCTGCGTGAGGCCAACATTGATTTCCTCGCGCAGTTCGACCGGAATCCCCAGGACAGTTACGGTCGTCCGTTCCTGGCGCTGCTGCATCCGACGGTACGGAGATCCATAGGCCGTGATCTGGCCCTGCTCGGCGCCGGTGAACGTGACCGTGCCGGCGGAAAGATAATCGCGGTCAGACAGGACGGAGCGCTGCTGTTCGGTGAGCTGATCGCCGTCTCGGTGGTCAGGTCGGACGGTGAAGTCGATGCCATTCTGGTGCTGGTGGGCCAGACTTCCCGGGTCGGCAAGGCCCAGGCGATCGTTCAGCGTGGAGTGCTGCTCACTCCGATGGATGCCAAGATTTTGGAGGGCGTCGCCGCCGGGATGTCCACGGGCAGGCTGGCGGCCGTTCTGCACATGAGCCGAGGCGGGGTGGAGTACCGGATAACGGCTCTGCTGCGCAGGTTCAAGGCCATCAACCGGACCGAGTTGGCCTCCAAAGCCTACTCCATGGGCGTCTTGAACGCGGAGAGCTGGCCACCCATCGTGCAATCGACGTACGTGCAGAACTGAGGGGCCGACAAGGAACGGAACCGCCCGTAATGATCTGCCGGGCGGTTCCGTTCCTGTTTGTCCCGGGTCAGTCTGACGGCGCATCCCGGCGTCCGGTCACATCAACGGCATTTGACGTGTTCTGGCTGAACCCGGGGCGGCCAAGTGCCGCTGTTGAGGATGCCTATCGTGTAGGCGCGGGAGACCAGGGCCGGCCGGTTGGGAACGCCCAGCTTTCGGAGCATGGCGCTGATGTGGTACTCGATGCCTTTGCAGCTCAGGTGCAGATGGCCGGCCAACTGCACGGTGGAGGCACCGGCGGCGACCCTCTCGAGGATCTTGGCCTCCATCTCGCTCAGCAGAGTGGACCGGGCACCGTCCTGCGGGCATTCGGCGGGCGGGGAGGCGGCCTGGAGCAGCACGAGCAGCGGGCTGCTGGTGCGGGCGTCGGCGCGCATTCGCAGCGCCGTCAGACTGCCCCCCACGGCATGGTCCGGGCGCGGGACCTTGACGTATTCGGTGAAGCGGCCGGTGCGGCCGAGGCGGAGCTGATCGAAGCTGACCTGCAACTGGGACCGGCTGTCGGGGTGTAAGAGGTCGGCGAACGCGATGTCTCTGACCTCGGAGGTGCTGCGGTCGAGCAGGGCGAGCATGGCATCGTTGGCCTGCCGGATGCGGCTGCGCGAGTCCAGGGCCGCCATCCCGACTCCGGAGCGCTCGAACAGGGAATGGAACATGGCCCCCGACCGGGGCGGTGTGCCTTGGCGCGACACAGAGCGACGCATATCAGTGTGGGAGCGCTCCGTCGGACGATCTATTGCATCGTGCATGATGTCCCTCGTAAAAGGTTTCAGGCGACTGCGCTGGAGGCTCGTCAACGTTGACTGGTGCCGCTCGCCGCTCTTCTGTCAGTTGGTTGCCGTCCTGAATTGTGTCAGGACGTCCTGAACCACCCGGGCTTCAGTTTCGATGGAACCCCTGCGGCGTTGCCTGCGCTGTAACACCGATGAAACGGCATACGTCATTTACCGCTTGCGCTGAAGGCTAGTTGGGTATTCATCCATGGTACAACTCGACGTGACTGGTGTCACGGATTCCTGCGGATGTCATCGCATCGTCCGGGATCCGGCTGTCTAGGGATTTCCGGCTGACGGTGCCGTGAGACTGTCCGGTGCTACCGGCCTTCACGCGGAGAGGACGCGAGCCATGAACATGGCCGAAGACAATATTCCCTCGATGGCGTCCCTGACCGCGCCGCTGCTCGGTGTCAACGAGAAACTGCGGGCGATGCAGGCGGAACGGCCGATCTGGAAGGTCCGGACCTACACCGGCGACGAGGCCTGGCTGGTCATGGGCGCTCCGGAGATCAAGCGGCTGCTCGTCGACCGGAGGCTGGGCCGCTCGCACCCCGACCCGAGCAGCGCACCGAAATATGCGCCGAGTCCGGTGTTCGAGCAGATCATGACCGAATTCGAACGCCATGCCGAGCTCCGGGCGCTGCTCACACCGTACTTCTCGCGCGCATCCATGCGGGCGATCCAGCCGAAGGTCGAAGCGACCGTGGCGGAACTGGTCGACAAGATGCTGGCGGGCGAACGGCCGGCGGAGCTGCAGAAGGTGCTGGCACGGCCGTTGGCCATGCGCGTACTGTGCGAGCTCGTCGGCATCCCCGTGGCTGACGAGGAGCTGGTCGGCGACCTTCTGCACCGGATGGCCGGCCTCGGTGCGGGTGACGGCGACGCCACCCTCGACACCTATCTCGCCGGGATCGCGGCACAACGGCGGGTCGAACCGCGCGACGACATGATCTCCGGGCTGGTCGCCGCGGGACAGACCGATGAGCGGGTGGCGACGCTGGTCGCGATGCTGCTGTTCGCCGGCGGCGAGAGCGTCGCCACGCACATCGGGTTCGGCGTGGCTCGGCTGGCCACCGATGACGCGCTGCGGGAGGCGGTGCTCCAGGGCCCCGCGTTGGTCGAGCCGGCGGTCGAGGAGATGCTGCGCACCGCGAGTCACGGTGGCGGGGCCCAACCCCATTACGCCAACGCGGACATCGAGATCGCAGGGGTGACCATTCGGGCCGGAGACCTCGTGCTGCCGGACTTCGCGCTGGCCAACTTCGACGCGCGGGCCTTCGAGGCCCCGGAGGTCGTGGACATCACGCGCAGCCCGAACCAGCATCTGGCGTTCGCGCACGGGATCTGGCATTGCCTCGGTGCGCCGCTGGCCCGGATGGAGCTGCGGACCGTCTACACGACGCTGTTCGAGCGGGCGCCCTCCATCCGGCTCGCGGTGCCGCTCGACGAGCTCAACCGCGAGGCCGACCGCTTGTTCTCGACCATGCCCGAGCTCAAGATCACCTGGTGAGGCCAGGTCCGGGGCGGAGACACCGCCCCGGCGGGCACCCTCGACGGTACCCGTCGGCCAAGAAGCCGTGACGTGCGCAGGCGCCGCCGTTCCTCGCGGTGAGCACGGGCGTGCCCTCCCGGGCAGCGTGCCGATGTCGGTCTGCTCGATGACCGTCTCGGACTGCCGGAAGGGCACGCCTTCGTGTGTCCTGCCCTGTGTGACCTCGTGAGTGACCGTTGGATCACCTGGCGGAACCGCTGCGGTGCGGCCTCATCAGGGCGTGGTGACGAACTGAGAGGTGTACAGGTCGGTATAGGCGCCGCCGGCGGCGAGGAGCTCGTCGTGCGTGCCCTGCTCGACGATCCGGCCCCGGTGCATGACGAGGATCAGGTCCGCGTCGCGGATGGTGGAGAGCCGGTGCGCGATCACGAAGCTGGTGCGGCCCCGGCGCAGCCGCGCCATCGCCTTCTGCACCAGCAGTTCGCTGCGGGTGTCGACCGAACTGGTCGCTTCGTCGAGGATCAGCACGGACGGAGCGGCGAGGAACGCCCGCGCCACCGTGATGAGTTGTTTCTCGCCGACGCTGATGCCCGCCGCCTCGTCGAGCACCGTGTCGTAACCGTTCGGCAGCGTCTTCACGAAGTGGTCCACGCGCATCGCCCTGGCCGCGGCCACGATCTCCTCGCGCGTCGCGCCCGGGCGCCCGTACGCGATGTTCTCCGCCACCGTCCCCTCGAACAGCCACGTGTCCTGGAGCACCAGGCCGGTGCGTGAGCGGAGATCCTCGCGGCGCATCGCCGCGATGTCCACGCCGTCGAGCAGGATCCGCCCGGAGTCGGGCTCGTAGAAGCGCATCAGGAGGTTGCCGAGTGTCGTCTTGCCCGCGCCGGTCGGTCCCACGATCGCGACCGTCGTCCCCGGCGGCACCGAAAGGGAGAAGTCCTCGATCAGCGGGCGGTCCGGCCGGTAGCGGAAGCTGACGTCCCGGAACTCCACGTGGCCGGACACGGTGGCGAGCGTGGCCGGGTCGGCCGAGTCGGCCGGCTGCTCGTCGGCGTCGAGCAGGGCGAAGACGCGTTCGGCCGAGGCCAGGCCGGACTGGAACTTGCCGACCACCGCTCCGATCTGGCCGGCCTGGTTGCCGAACTGGCTGGTGTACTGCAGGAACGCCTGCACCTCACCGATGGACAGCGCGCCCGAGGCGACCCGCAACATGCCGATGACGGCCACGGCGACGTAGTTCAGGTTCGACACGAAGCTCAGCGCGGGTTCGATGGTCGCCGCGAAGAACTGCGCGGCCGAGCCCGCCTGGTACGCCTTCTCGTTGTGCCTGTCGAACTCCGCCTCGCTGTGGGCCTGCCGCCCGAACACCCGGACAAGGGTGTGTCCGGTGTACATGTCCTCGACGTGTGTGGCCAGGGCTCCGGTGGCGGCCCATTGCTCGGCGAACCGCGGCCGTGCCCGGGCACTCAGCTTCGCCGCGAGCACGGCGCACACCGGAAGGCTCAGCAGCAGCAGAGCCGCCAGCAGCGGAGAGATCACGAACATCACGGCGGTGAGGCCGGTCGCGTACAGTACGGCGGTGCCCAGCTGGCTGAACGTCTGCTGGAGCACCTGCTGCAGATTGTCGACGTCGTTGGTGACGCGGCCCAGGAGCTCGCCGCGCGGCTGACCGTCGAAGTAGCCGAGCGGCAGCCGGGCCAGTTTCGCCTCCGCCCGGGTCCGTACGTCCCGGGTGACCGCCTGCACGACGTTCGCCGCGATGCGCTCCTGCACGAAGTTGGCGGCCGACCCGGCCGCGTACAAGGCCAGCACCAGCGACAGTACCGACGCCACCGCCGCGAGGTCGATGCCGTGACCGGGTACGAAGTCGACCGTGTCGTACACGGATGCGAGGGTGCCGTGGCCCTCCGTGCGAAGCCGGGCCAGTGCCTGTTCCTTCGTCAGCCCGGCCGGCAGAGACTCGCCGGCCACGCCGGCGACGATCAGGTTCGTGGCGTGGCCGAGGCAGAGCGGGGCGATGATGTTCACCACGACACCGGCGAGACTCACCAGGAAGGTCGCGACGAGGACCGTCCGGTGCGGGCGCATCAGCCGCGCGATCGCCCGCAGCGCCCCCTTCGGGTCGGCGGCCTGCTGCTTCTCGGTCATACCGCTTCCTCCGCGTTGTCGAGCTGTGAGCGCACGATCTCCTGGTACGTCCCGTTCTCCGTCAGCAGTTGATCGTGTGTGCCCCGGCCGACCACGCGGCCGTCCTCCAGCACGAGGATCAGGTCGGCGTGCCGGATGGTGCCCACCCGTTGCGCGACGATCACCACTGCCGCGTCGGCGAGTTCCGGCGCCAGAGCGCTGCGCACCGCCAGATCCGTCGCGGCGTCCAGGCCGGAGAAACAGTCGTCGAAGAGGTAGATCCCGGGCCGTCGCAACAGGGTCCGGGCGAGGGCGAGCCGCTGACGCTGCCCGCCCGAGACGTTGGTGCCGCCCTGGGTGATCTCCGCCTGCAGGCCGCCCGGCATCGCCGCCACGAACTCGCGGGCCTGGGTGATCCCGAGGACGTGCCAGAGATCCGCGTCGGTGGCGTTCTCGTTGCCCCAGCGCAGGTTGGACGCGACTGTTCCGGCGAACAGGTAAGGCTGCTGCGCGACCAGACCAACCGCGAGACTCCGGGCGTCGTCGTCCAGATCACGCACGTCGACCCCGTCCACGAGCACCGTCCCGGTCGTGGCGTCGAACAGCCGCAGTACCAGGTTCAGCAGGGTGGTCTTGCCGCTCCCGGTACCGCCGATCACCGCAACGGTCCGGCCGGGCTCGACGATCAGGTCGATGCCGTGCAGGAACGGTTCCTCCGCGCCGGGGTAACGGAACCCGACGCCGCGCAGTTCCAGGTGTCCCGGCCGCGGCCGGTCCGCGATCGGCCGGGAGGACGTGGCCATCTCCGGTGCGGTGTCGAGCACGTCACGGATGCGCCGCGCGGCGGCCGCCGCCCTCGGGACCGTGAGCATGACGTACATGGCGATGACCATCGAGGTCAGCACCAGGACGATGTAGCCGAGGAACGCGCTCAGCGCTCCGACCTGGAGAGCGCCCGACGCGATCCGCTTCGCGCCGATCCATGCCACCACCACGGTGAACCCGTTGCCCAGCAGCCACACCAACGGGAACATGCCGGCCGCGAGTCGGCGCACCCTGCGGGTCAGCAGGAACATCTCGGTGTTCACCGCCCCGAACCGCTCCTGCTCGTGCGTGTCCCGCACGAACGCGCGCACCACGCGCACGCCGGTGATCTGCTCGCGGAACAACCGGCTCATGTTGTCCATGGCGCCCTGGATGCGGTCGTACAGCCGGCTCATCCGGACCAGGATCACCGATACCACGACCGTCGTCACCGGAATGAGCACGATCACGACCAGCGCCAGCGGCACGTCCTGGCGCAGCGCGAGCACCACACTCACCACACACATGATCGGCGCGGTGATGATGCTGCTCAGTCCGTCGGACGTGAGGGTCTGGACCTGCTGCACGTCGTTGAGTGTCCTGGTGGCCAGCGAGGACGTACCGAAGCGGCCCACGTCGTGCGCGGAGAATCGCTGCACGTGACGGAACATCGCCGACCTCAGGTCGCGGCCGACCGCGGTGGCGGCGCGCGCGGCGAAGTACTCGGCTCCGAGCCGCGCGGCGAGTTGGACCACGACGACCAGCAGCATCGCCGCGCCCAGCCAGACGATTCCCCGCAGCGACCCCACGAGCAGCCCCCGGTCGATGACCTGTGCGCTCAGCGTGGGGAGCATGAGGAGCGCGAGCGTCTGCACGATCTGCAGGGCGACGGTCAGCGCGACCCAGGTCCGGTAAGGGCGAAGGCATGTCCTGAGCAGTCGTAAGAGCACGCGGTACTCCGGGAGTCGGGAGTGGCTGACCGCCGGGCGCGTGCGTCCGGCGCGGGCAGCGTCACCCGACCCGGATCGGTAATTCCCTAGTGCCCCCGAACATTCTTCCGTCCCGACACTAGGAAATTCCGGCTGCTCCGAGATCGACACTGCACGAGGGTGTCCGCGAGTGAATGGAACCGACATGGATCGTGCGATGGGCAACGAGCAGCGCCTTCGGGACTACCTGAAGCGGGCGACCGTCGACCTTCGACGCACCCGGCAGAAGGTGCAGGAACTGGAGGAGGCGGCGTCCGAGCCCATTGCCATCGTCGGCATGGGCTGCCGTTACCCCGGTGACGTGCGCGGCCCCGAGGACCTGTGGGCGATGCTGGAGCGCGGTGGCCACGGCGTGACCGACTTCCCGGCCGACCGGGGCTGGGACCCGGAGGCACTGGGCACGTCCTCGACGCTGTCCGGTGGATTCCTGCACGACGCCACCACGTTCGACGCGGACTTCTTCGGGATCTCACCGCGCGAGGCGTTGTCCATGGACCCGCAGCAGCGGGTGCTGCTGGAGACGACCTGGGACGCGCTGGAGCGCGCGGGCATCGACCCGACCGGCCTGAGGGGCAGTCAGACCGGCGTGTTCGTGGGCGCCATGCCGCAGGAGTACCGGGTCGGCCCGGCCGACAACATCGACGGTTTCCGGCTGACCGGCAACACCTCCAGCGTGATCTCGGGCCGTCTGTCGTACTGCTTCGGCCTGGTCGGTCCGGCCGTCACCGTGGACACCGCGTGCTCCTCCTCGCTGGTGGCGCTGCACCTGGCGGCCCAGTCGCTCCGGGCGGGGGAGTGCGACCTGGCGCTGGCCGGCGGTGTCACCGTCATGTCGAGCCCGCTCACCTTCGTCGAGTTCTCCAAACAGGGCGGTCTCGCCGCCGACGGACACTGCCGTTCCTTCGCCGAGTCCGCGTCCGGCACCGGCTGGGCCGAGGGCGTCGGCGTGCTCGTGCTGGAGAAGCTGTCCGACGCACGGCGCAACGGCCACCGGATCCTCGCCGTCGTACGCGGCTCGGCCGTCAACCAGGACGGCGCGTCCAACGGCCTGACCGCCCCCAACGGGCCCTCACAGGTCCGTGTCATCGAGCAGGCCCTGCTCAACGCGCGGCTCTCCGCCGACCAGATCGACGTGGTGGAGGCGCACGGCACCGGCACCACGCTCGGGGACCCGGTCGAGGCGGAGGCGCTGCTCGCCACCTACGGCCGCAACCGCCCCGCCGACCGTCCGCTGCTGCTCGGCTCGGTGAAGTCCAACATCAGCCACACGCAGGCCGCCGCCGGTGTGGCCGGCGTCATCAAGCTGGTGCTGGCGATGCGGCACGGGATGCTGCCCAGGACACTGCACGTGGACGCGCCGACGTCCCACGTCGACTGGTCCAGCGGGGCGCTGGCGCTCGCGACCGAGAACACGCCGTGGCCCGCGGAGGCGGACCGTCCACGACGCGCCGCCGTCTCCTCGTTCGGCCTGAGCGGCACGAACGCGCACGCCATCATCGAGCAGGCGCCCGCCGACGCGGACGAGGCGCCCGCCGACGCGGACGAGGCGCCCGCCGACGCGGACGAGGCGCCCGCCGGTGACATCGCGGCCGGCGCGGTGCCGCTGGTGGTGTCCGCGCGCACCCGTGACGCTCTCACGGAACAGGCCGCGCGCCTGCTGTCCACGGTGGACTCCGACGCCCTGGCCGACACGGCCTTCTCGCTCGCGACCACCCGGGCCGCGTTCGAGCACCGCGCCGCCGTCGTGGCGAGTGATCACGAGCAGGCCCGGGCCGCGCTGGCGGCGCTGGCCGCCGGCGAGACGCCGGCCGGACTCGTCTCGGGTGTCACACGGGGCAAACCCAAGCTGGCCGTGGTGTTCACCGGCCAGGGCGCGCAGCGCGTCGGCATGGGCCGCGAGCTGTACGACCGCTTCCCGGTGTTCGCGACCGCGCTGGACGAGGCGTGCGCGGCGCTGGACGTCCACCTCGACCGCCCGCTGCGCGAGGTGATGTGGGCCAGCACGGCGCGCACCCTCAACCGCACCGAATACGCCCAGCCGGCGCTGTTCGCCGTCGAGGTGGCGCTCTACCGGCTGGTGGAGTCGTGGGGAGTCAAGCCGGACTACCTCGCGGGGCACTCCATCGGCGAGCTGACCGCCGCGCACGTGGCCGGTGTCCTCGACCTGACCGCGGCGGCGGCTCTCGTGGCGGCACGCGGGCGGCTGATGCAGGCGCTGCCCGCCGGCGGCGTGATGACGTCCGTGCGGGCGTCCGAGGCCGAGGTCGCGCCACTAGTGTCGGAACATGCCGACACCGTGTCGATCGCGGCCGTGAACGGCGCGCGATCGGTGGTCGTCGCGGGCGAGGCCGACGCGGTCGCCGAGATCGAGGCGGCACTGGTCGAGCGCGGGCACAAGCCGAAGCGGCTGCGCGTGTCGCACGCGTTCCACTCACCGCTGATGACCCCGATGCTGGACGCCTTCCGCGCGGTCGCCGAGGGCCTGGTGTTCCGCGAGCCGCTGCTGCCGGTCGTGTCGACCGTGACCGGCGAGCAGGCGACCGTCGAGCAGCTCACCGACACGGACTACTGGACCGACCACGTGCGCCGTCCGGTGCGGTTCCACGACACTGTCGGCTGGCTGCGCGAGCACGGAGTCGGCGCGTTCCTGGAGCTGGGCCCGGACGGAGTGCTCACCGCGATGGTGCGGGAGGACTTCCCGGACGCCGACGCGCTCGCGACGCTGCGCGGGGCGCAGCCCGAGGGCGCCGCCCTCGCGTCCGCGGCCGCGGGTCTGCACGCGCTCGGTGTCCCGCTGCGCTGGGCCGACTACTTCGCCGGCACCGGCGCCCGCCGCGTCGACCTGCCGACGTACGCCTTCCAGCGCCGCCGCTACTGGCCGCGTGACGCCTCCGCCTCCCTGGGCGACCTGCGCGCCGCCGGCCTCGGCTCGGCCAACCATCCCCTCCTGGCCGCTGCCGCGTCCCTGGCGGACTCGGACGGCGTGCTGCTCACCGGCCGGCTCTCGGTGGCGTCACACGCATGGCTCGCCGACCATGCCGTCCGCGGCACGGCCGTGCTGCCCGGCACCGCGCTGCTCGAACTCGCGGTGCGTGCCGGGGACGAGGTCGGCTGCGGCCGGATCGAGGAGCTGACGCTCGCCGCACCGCTGGTGCTGCCCGGCCAGGGCGGTGTGCAGGTGCAGCTGTGGATCGGCAGCCCGGACGCCCGCGGCCACCGCACCCTCACGATGTACTCGCGGCCCGACGCGGGCGACGCCTCCGACCCGGGCGAGGACCGCCCGTGGACCCGGCACGCCGACGGCGTGCTGGCCCCCGGCGAGCAGGTCGCCTCGTCCGACTCCCCCGTGTGGCCCCCGGCCGGGGCGGAGGCGGTCGGCCTGGACGGGTTCTACGAGCGCGCGGCCGAGGCCGGGCTGGAGTACGGACCGGCGTTCCGCGGCCTCGCCGCCGCCTGGCGGGTCGGCTCGGACGGCACGGTCGCCGCCGAGGTCGAGCTGTCCGAGGGCGTCGCGGTCGAGGCATCGTCCTTCGGCATGCATCCGGCGCTGCTGGACGCCGCCCTGCACGCGGTCGCCTTCACCGGTCTCGGCGACGGCACCGCCATGCTGCCGTTCTCGTGGGAGGGCGTGCGCCTGCACGCCACCGGCGCGACGGCGGCCCGCGTGCTGCTCGCACCGCTCGGCGATTCCGCTGTGTCGATCGAGGTCACGGACGCCGCCGGCGCGCCGCTCATGTCGGTGGCTTCCCTGGCGCTACGGCGTCTCGGGGACGAGCGCCTGACCGCCGAGCCAGGCAGGGACGCGCTGTTCCGTCTGGACTGGGTTCCGGTGTCCGGCGGACCGGTGCCCGCGACCGTCGCGGTCCTGGGGCCGGACGCCCCCGTGCTGCCCGGCGTGGAGGTGCTGGTCGCCGCCGGTGTCGCCGACCTGCCCGGCACGGTGCCGCCGATCGTGCTGGCGCCGGTGCCGGCGGGCACGGGTGACCCGGTCGCCGACGCGCACGCGAACGCGGCCTGGGCCATGGGCCTCGCACAGGACTGGCTCGCGGACGAGCGCTGCGGCGGCTCCCGTCTGCTGTTCCTCACGCGCAACGGCGTGGCCGTGCGGCCCGGGGACACGGTCGACCCGGCCCAGGCGGCCGTGTGGGGCTTCGCGCGCGCGGCCGAGGCGGAGAACCCCGGACTGTTCGGCGCGATCGACGGTCTCTCGGGCCCGGCCCTCGGTACGGGCGAGCCGCAGACGGCGGTGCGGGACGGCGAGGTGTTCGCCGCCCGCCTCGCCCGAGTGCAGGCCGCCGACAACGATGCCGTCGACTGGGGTGACGGTGCCGTCCTGGTCACCGGCGGTACGAGCGGCCTCGGTGCCCTGGTGGCGCGGCACCTCGCCGAGCACCATGGCGTGCGCCACCTGATCCTGGCCAGCCGTCGGGGCGGTGCCGCGGAGGGCGCGGCCGAGACGGCAGCCCGGATCACCGAGCTGGGTGCGCGGGTGACGTTCGCCGCCGTGGACGCGGCCGACCCGGAAGCGCTGGCCGCCGCGCTCGCCGTCGAGGCGCCCGTCACGGGCATCGTGCACGCCGCCGGCATCCTCGACGACGGCGTCCTGCCCTCCCTGACGGCCGACCGGATCGACGCGGTGCTGCGGCCGAAGGCCGACGCAGCCTGGAACCTGCACGAACTGGCCGGCGACGTCTCGGCGTTCGTGGTGTTCTCCTCGGTCGCGGGCGTGGTGGGCGCGGCGGCGCAGACGGCCTACGCGGCCGGCAACGCCTTTCTCGACGCACTGGTCACGAAGCGGCGCTCGGAGGGCCTGCCGGGAGTGTCGCTGGCCTGGGGGCCGTGGACGCGGGAGACGGGCATGACCCGCTCCCTCGGCGCGTCCGGCCTGCGCCGCCTGGCCCGCACCGGCACGTTGCCGCTGTCCGTCGACGACGGTCTGGCGCTGTTCGACACGGCGGTCGCCGGCCCCGACGCCGTGGCCGTCCCGGTGCGGCTCGACCTGCCTGCGCTGCGCGCCCGTGACGAGGTGCCGCCCGTGCTGCGCGGGCTCGTCCGGCCCCGGGCCCGGCGCGGCACGGCGGCGAGCGCCGCCGCGAGCGGCCTGGCGCAGCGGCTCACGCGGCTGAGCGCCGTCGAGCGCGCCGACACCGTGCTGGAGCTGGTACGGGCGCAGGTGGCGTCCGTACTGGGCCACACCGGCACCGATCGTGTCGACGCCGACCGGACCTTCGCCGACCTCGGCTTCGACTCCCTGACAGCCGTTGAGCTGCGCGGTCAGCTCGCGGCCGCCACCGGGCTGCGGCTGCCGGCCACGCTCGTCTTCGATCACCCGACCGCCGGCGCGCTGTCCGCGTACGTGCTGGACGAACTGCTCGGCACCGAGGAGTCCGCCGACGCGGTCACCGGTCCGGCGGCTGTCACCGACGACCCGATCGTCATCGTCGGCATGTCCTGCCGCTACCCGGGCGGGGTCTCCTCGCCGGAGGACCTCTGGCGGCTGGTCAGCGAGGGTGCCGACGCGATATCGGGCTTCCCGACCAACCGCGGCTGGGACCTGGACACCCTGTTCCACCCGGATCCCGACCACATCGGCACGTCGTACGCGCGCTCCGGCGGCTTCCTGCACGACGCGGGCGAGTTCGATCCCGCCTTCTTCGGCATGAGCCCCCGCGAGGCGCTCGCCACCGACGCGCAGCAGCGCCTGCTCCTGGAGGCGTCGTGGGAGGCTGTCGAGCGGGCCGGCATCCCTCCCGTCTCGCTGCGCGGCAGCCGCACGGGCGTGTTCACCGGCGTCATGTACAGCGACTACGTCCACGCGCTCGGCGGCGGCGAGTTCGAGGGGTACCAGGGCACCGGCACGTCCCCCAGTGTGGCCTCCGGCCGGGTGTCGTACACGCTCGGTCTGGAGGGCCCGGCGGTCAGTGTCGACACGGCGTGCTCGTCCTCGCTGGTGGCGCTGCACCTGGCCGCACAGTCGCTGCGGGCGGGGGAATGCTCCCTCGCCCTCGCCGGCGGTGTGACGGTCATGTCGACCCCGACGTCGTTCCTCGAGTTCTCTCGGCAGCGTGGCCTCGCCGCCGACGGCCGGTGCAAGGCCTTCGCGGACGCCGCTGACGGCGTGGCCTGGTCCGAGGGCGTCGGCATCCTCGTGCTGGAGCGCATGTCCGACGCCCGCCGCAACGGGCACGAGATCCTTGCCGTGGTCCGCGGGTCCGCGGTGAACCAGGACGGCGCCTCGAACGGCCTGACCGCGCCGAACGGTCCGTCCCAGCAGCGGGTGATCCGGGCCGCGCTGGCGAACGCCGGCCTGTCGGCGTCCGAGGTGGACGTCGTCGAGGGGCACGGCACCGGCACGGCGCTGGGCGATCCCATCGAAGCGCAGGCGTTGCTGGCGACCTACGGCCGCGAGCGCGAGACGCCGCTGCTGCTGGGGTCGGTGAAGTCCAACATCGGCCACACCCAGGCGGCGGCGGGTGTCGCCGGGATCATCAAAATGGTGCTGGCGATGCGGCACGGAGTCGTGCCGCGCACCCTGCACGTGGACGAGCCGTCGACGCAGGTCGACTGGGCAGCCGGTGAGGTGCGGCTGCTCACCGAGGAGACTCCGTGGCCGGTCACCGGCCGGCCGCGGCGCGCGGCTGTGTCGTCGTTCGGCTTCAGCGGCACCAACGCGCACACCGTCCTGGAGGCTCCGCCCGCGGTGGTGGAGTCCGCCCCGGAGCCGGTGAACGCTCCGGGTGTCGTACCGTTGCTGGTGTCCGGGCGCGGCCGGGATGCGCTGCGGGCGCAGGCGGAGCGGCTGCTGGGGCACGTCGACTCGGCTCCTCCACTGGACCTGGCCTTCTCGCTGGCGACCACCCGTTCGCGGTTCGAGCAGCGGGCGGCGGTGATCGCACCGGATGCCGGGACACTGCGACGGGCGCTGGCCGCGCTGGCAGCCGGCCGGCCCGACCCGGCGCTGTTCGAGGGCGAGACGGTCCACGGCCGCACGGCCTTCTTGTTCGCGGGTCAGGGCGCCCAGCGGCTGGGCATGGGCCGTGAGCTGTACGCCAGGTTCCCGGTTTTCGCCGAGGCGTTCGACGCGGTGACGGGGGAGCTGGGCGAGGGCGTCCGCGAGGTGATGTGGGGCGAGGACGCGGAGGCGCTCAGCCAGACCGGCTCGGCGCAACCGGCGTTGTTCGCGCTGGAAGTGGCGCTGTTCCGGTTGGTCGAGTCCTGGGGCATACGGCCCGATTTCCTCGCCGGGCACTCGGTCGGCGAGATCGCGGCGGCGCACGTCGCCGGCGTGCTGTCGTTGAGCGACGCGGCGACGCTGGTCTCGGCGCGTGGTCGGCTCATGCAGGCACTGCCGGCCGGCGGTGGCATGACGGCGATCGAGGCCGGCGCGGACGATGTCGCCGCCGAGCTGGTCGAGGGCGTGTCCATCGCTGCGGTGAACGGTCCTCGGTCGGTCGTCGTGGCCGGTGAACTCGACGCGCTTGCCCGGATCGAGACGGTGTTCCGCGAGCGGGGCTGCCGCACGAAGGCGCTGCGGGTGTCGCACGCGTTCCACTCGCCGCTGATGGATCCGATGCTGGACGAGTTCCGGACCGTGGTCGAGAACCTGTCCTTCGGCGAGGCGCGGATTCCGGTGGTGTCCACCGTGACCGGCGCCGTCGCAGGCGACGAGCTGGCCACGCCGGAGTACTGGGTCGGGCACGTCCGGGAGGCGGTACGGTTCGCCGACGGCGTGCGGACCCTCATGGACCGTGGCGTACGCGCGTTCGTCGAACTGGGGCCGGACGGCACCCTCTCCGCGATGGTCGAGGACAACGCCGCCGATGCCGCCGCCGTCGCCATGCTGCGGGGCGACCTGGACGAGGAGCGGGCCGCCGTCACCGCGCTGGCGCGGCTCGACACGTTCTGCCTGGCCATCGACTGGGCCGCGTTCTTCGCCGGCACCGGCGCCGGCCGCGTCGACCTGCCGACCTACGCGTTCTCCCGCGAGTCCTACTGGCCCGAGGCCCGCACGGAGCGGCCCGGCGACCCCGCGGACGACCGGCTGTGGGCGGCCGTCGACGAGGGCGACGCCGCCGGGCTCGCCGAACTCCTCGGCCTCGGCGACGACCAGCGCGGCTCGCTGGACGCGTTGCTGCCCGCATTGTCGTCGTGGCACCGGGAGCGGCACGAGCGGACCAGACTCGATACCTGGCGCTACCGCGTCGAGTGGGCCCCCTTGGCGGAGCACGCGGCGACGCTGACGGGCGCCTGGCTGCTCATCGGCACGAGCGAGCACGCCGATGTCGCCGAGGCGCTGCGTGCGTACGGCGCCGAGGTCCGCACCCTGGTGGTGGCCGACAGCGATCGTGCCACGCTCGCCGCCCGGCTCGCCGAGGCCGGTGACCACACGGGTGTGGTGTGGGTGCCGCCGTCCGAGGAGGAGCCGCAGACGTTCCCGCTCGGGCTGGCCCTGACCGTCACGGTCGCACAGGCACTCGGCGACGCCGGCATCACCGCCCCCCTGTGGGTGCTCACGCGCCAAGCGGTGTCGACCGGCCCCGACGACCCGGTGACCCGCCCGTCGCACGCCGCCGTGTGGGGCCTCGGCCGCAGCATCGCGCTGGAGCACCCCGACCGCTGGGGCGGCCTGATCGATCTGCCCGCGGCGTCGCACGACCGGGCCGCACACCACCTCGCCGCCACCCTGGCCGGTACCGACGGCGAGGACCAGGTCGCGATCCGGTCGGCCGGGCGCAGCGGCCGGCGTCTCGTCCGGTACACGGCTCCCGTGCCCGCCGCCGGCGAGTTCACCGCGCGCGGGACCGTGCTCGTCACCGGGGGCACCGGTGGCCTCGGCGGCGAGGTCGCGCGCTGGCTCGCCCGTTCCGGCGCCGCCGAGCTCGTACTGACCAGCAGGCGCGGTCCCGACGCGCCCGGAGCCGACGAGCTCCGCGCCGAGCTGCGGGAACTGGGCACACGCGTCGAGATCATCGCCTGCGACGTGGCCGACCGGGCCGCGCTGGCCGCGGTGCTCGCCGAGCACCCGGTGACCGGTGTGGTGCACACCGCGGGTGTCAGTGACATGAAGGCGCTCGCGGACACCGGCCTCGCCGAGTTCGAGTCCGTGCTGTCGGCGAAGGTGGCCGGCGCCCTCAACCTCGACGCCCTGGTCGGCGACGTGGACTTCTTCGTGCTGTTCGGCTCCGTCGCCGGAACGATCGGCAGCGGCGGCCAGGCGTCCTACAGCGCAGCCAACGCCTACCTGGACGCCATCGCCGAGACCCGTGCCGCACGCGGCCTGGCCGCCACGTCCGTGGCGTGGGGACCGTGGGCCGAGGCCGGCATGGCGACCGACGACGCCATGACCGCGAACCTGCTGCGGCAGGGCCTGCGGTTCATCGCGCCGGCCGCCGGCATCGCCGAGCTCCGTAACGCCGTCGTGCGCGGCGACACCACCGTCACCGTCGCCGACGTGGACTGGACGCGCTATGCGCCGGTCTTCACCGCCTCCCGTCGCAGCCCACTGCTCGCGGCGCTGCCTGAGGCGGCGGCACGGGCCGAGGACGCGAGCGGCCGCACGGAGTTCGCCGCCCGCTTCGCCGCACTGCCCGCCGAGCAGCGAGAGCGGCAGCTCGTCGACCTCGTCCGCACCGAGGCCGCCGCCGTGCTCGGCCACGACTCCGTGGACGGCGTGCCGGAGCAGCGGGCCTTCCGCGACGGCGGATTCGACTCGCTGACCGCCGTCGAACTGCGCAAGCGCCTCAGCCGCGTCACCGGCCAGGCGCTGCCCAGCACCATGGTGTTCGACTACCCGACGCCGTCGGCACTGGCTCGCTTCCTGGCCGAGGAACTGCTCGACGCCGGTGGCGCCGCCGCGCAGGTGACCGCCGCGACCGGCTCCCTCGACGAGCCCATCGCGATCGTCGGCATGGCATGCCGGTTCCCGGGCGGTGCCACCACCCCCGAGCAGTTCTGGGCCCTCGTCGAGGACGGCGTCGACGCCAGCAGCGAATGGCCCGTGGACCGCGGCTGGGACGCGGCCGCGCTGTACGACGCGGACCCGGACAAACCCCACACCACCTACACCACGCGCGGCGGCTTCCTGCACGACGCCGGCGACTTCGACCCGGCGTTCTTCGGCATCTCGCCGCGTGAGGCCCTGTCCATGGATCCGCAGCAGCGCCTGCTGCTGGAGACCTCGTGGGAGGCGCTGGAGCGGGCCGGCATCGGCCCGGCCACGCTGCGCGGAACCATGACCGGCACCTTCGTCGGGTCCAGCTTCCAGGAGTACGGCGCCCAGCACGTCGAGGACCTGGAGACGCACGTCGTCACCAGCACCATCCCGAGCGTACTGTCCGGCCGCCTCGCCTACGTGTTCGGGCTGGAGGGCCCGGCGGTCACCGTGGACACCGCCTGCTCCTCCTCGCTGGTGGCCATGCACCTGGCCTGCCAGTCACTGCGCAACGGCGAGACCACGCTGGCACTCGCCGGCGGCGCGACCGTGATGCCGAGCCCCGGGCCGTTCACGGCGTTCAGCCGGCAGCGGGCGCTCGCCCGCGACGGCCGGTCCAAGGCGTTCGCGGAGGGCGCGGACGGCATGGCGCTCGGCGAGGGCGTCGGCATGGTGCTGCTGGAGAAGCTGTCCGACGCGCAGGCCAACGGCCACCCGGTGCTCGCGGTGATCCGCGGCTCCGCCGTCAACCAGGACGGTGCGTCCAACGGCCTCAGCGCGCCGAACGGGCCTTCGCAGCAGCGGGTCATCCGGCAGGCGCTGGCCAACGCGCGGCTGGCACCGTCCGACGTGGACGTCGTGGAGGCGCATGGCACCGGCACCGCGCTGGGTGACCCGATCGAGACCCAGGCGCTGCAGGCCACCTACGGCGTGGACCGGGACCCGGAGCGGCCGCTGCTGCTCGGCTCCGTGAAATCCAACATCGGCCACACGCAGTCCGCCGCGGGCGTCGCCGGTGTCATGAAGATGGTGCTGGCTCTGCAGAACCGCGTGCTGCCGCCCACGCTGCACGCCGGGACGCCGTCCTCGCACATCGACTGGAGCGCCGGCACCGTCCAGCTGCTGCAGGAGGCCCGGCCGTGGGAGCCGGGGGAGCGGGTGCGCCGCGCCGCCGTGTCGTCGTTCGGCATCAGCGGCACCAACGTCCACGTCGTGCTGGAGGAATCACCGGCCGCGCCCGCACCGGCCGAGCGCGCGGCCGTGCCCGTCCCGGCCGTACTGCCGCTCGTGCTGTCGGCGCGGTCCGCGCCCGCGCTGCGGGACCAGGCAGCCCGCCTGGTCGGCCTGGACGCGGATTCGGTCGACCTCGGCTACTCGCTGGTGACCTCGCGCTCGCTGTTCGAGCACCGGGCCGTGGTCATCGACCGCGACGCCCTGGACGGCTACGCCCGTGGCGAGGCGTCGCGCGAGGTGGTCGGGGGCGTGGCGGACGTCGAGGGCCGGACCGTGTTCGTGTTCCCCGGCCAGGGCTCGCAGTGGGCCGGCATGGGAGCGCAGCTGCTCGACGAATCGCCGGTGTTCGCGGAGCACATCAAAGAATGCGCCGTCGCGCTGTCGGAGTTCACGGACTGGTCCCTGCTGGACGTGCTCCGGCAGGCCGAGGGCGCGCCGGGCCTCGAGCGCGTCGATGTCGTGCAGCCCGCGTCGTTCGCGGTGATGGTGGCGCTGGCGGCACTGTGGCGGTCGCAGGGCGTGCACCCGGACGCCGTGGTGGGCCACTCCCAGGGTGAGATCGCCGCGTCGGTGGTCGCCGGTGCGCTCTCCCTCAGGGACGGTGCCCGCGTGGTCG
The DNA here is from genome assembly GCF_040636485.1 of Streptomyces sp. NPDC038707. Lineage (NCBI taxonomy): Bacteria > Bacillati > Actinomycetota > Actinomycetes > Kitasatosporales > Streptomycetaceae > Streptomyces > Streptomyces sp. NPDC038707. Next base: position 42,936 of record NZ_JBEZUP010000035.1, on the reverse strand, counting down.
CCCTGCGCAGTCAGGTGATCGCGCGGCGGCTGGCGGGCAGGGGCGGCTTGATGTCGGTGCCACTGCCCGCGGACCGCGTCGAGCCGCTGCTGCCCTTGGACGGTTCGGTGCAGATCGCGGCCGTCAACGGGCCTGGATCGGTCGTCCTGGCCGGTGTTCCCGCCGCGTTGGAGACCATGTCCGACACGCTCACCGCAGATGGCGTCCGCGTGCGGAGGATCGCCGTGGACTATGCCTCGCACTCCGCTCAGGTCGAGGACATCCGGGACGAGCTGCTCGAACTCCTCGCCCCGATCCGGCCGCGGACCGCCGAGGTGCCGTTCTACTCGACCGTGACGAGCGAGTGGCTCGACACCACGGTCATGGACGCCGGCTACTGGTACCGCAACCTGCGCGGCACCGTGAACTTCGGCCCGGCCGTCACCACCCTGCTCGGCGAGGGTCACCGCGCGTTCATCGAGTGCAGCCCGCACCCGGTGCTGCGGGTGGGGATGACCGAGGCGGTCGACGCGGCCGGCGTGCGGGCCGTGGTGACCGGAACGCTGCGCCGTGACAAGGGCGGCCTGGACCGCGTCCTCACGTCGTTCGCCGAGGCGTTCGTACGGGGCGTCGACGTGGACTGGGCCGCGCTGTACGAGGGTGGCCGCCGGATCGACCTGCCCACCTACGCGTTCCAGCACGAACGCCTGTGGATCCCGGTGCCGTCACCCGCGGTCGCCGGTGGCACGGACCCGGTCGAGGCGGACTTCTGGCAGGCCGTCGAGAGCGGCGATCTGGCCTCGCTCACCACCGACCTCGCCGTGGACGAGAACGCTCTCGCGTCGGTGCTGCCCGGGCTGTCGGCATGGCGCGGCCGCCGCCGCGAGGAGTCCACCGTGGACGCCTGGCGGTACCGCGTGTCGTGGACGCCGGTGAGTACGGGCACCGCGCGGCTGACCGGACGCTGGCTCGTGGTCACCGCCGACGGTGTCGCCGACGAGGACGTGGTCTCCGCGCTGGCCGCACACGGTGCCACGCCGGAGCGGCTCGTCCTCGACGCCGCATGTGCCGACCGGGCCGTGCTCGCCGGGCGCCTCGACGGCTTCGACGAGGTCACGGGAGTGGTATCGCTGGTGGCGGGTGCCGAGCGCCCGCTCGGGGGCCGCTCCGCGTTGAACGAGGGCCTCGCGCTGACCGTGGCGCTCGTGCAGGCCCTCGGTGACGCCGGCATCGGCGCCCGGCTGTGGTTCCTCACCCGTGCCGCCGTGTCGACGGGCCGTGCCGACGAGGTGCGCAACCCCGGCCAGGCACAGGTGCTCGGCGTCGGCTGGACCGCCGCGCTCGAGCACGCGCAGCGGATCGGCGGCACCGTGGACCTGCCGGTCGAACTGGACGCCCGCGCGGCGGGCCGGCTCGCCGCCGTGCTGTCCGGCGCGACGGGAGAGGACCAGCTCGCCGTGCGTTCCGCCGGCACGCTGGCGCGGCGGATCGTCCGTGCGCCGAAGACCGCCGACAGTTCGGGCTGGACCGCCCGCGGCACCGTCCTGGTCACCGGCGGCACCGGCACCCTGGCCCCGCACCTCGCCCGCTGGCTCGCCGACCGGGGCGCGGAGCGCATCGTGCTCACGAGCCGCCGCGGCCCGGCCGCCCCCGGCGCCGCCGACCTGGTCGCGGAGCTGACCGAGCGCGGTGCCGTCGCCGAGGTCGTGGCCTGCGACATCACCGACCGCGACGCCGTGGCCGCCCTGCTGGACCGGCTGCGTGCCGACGGGCCGCCGCTGCGGACCGTGGTGCACACGGCCGCGGTGATCGAGCTCCACACCATCGCCGACACCACCCTCGACCAGTTCGAGCGGGTGCTGGACGCGAAGGTGACCGGTGCCCGCATCCTCGACGAGCTGCTCGCCGCGGACGAGCTGGACGACTTCGTGCTCTACTCGTCCACCGCGGGCATGTGGGGCTCCGGCGCGCACGCCGCGTACGTCGCGGGCAACGCGTACCTGCACGCGCTGGCCGAGCGCCGCCGCGCCCGCGGACTGCCGGCCAGGTCCCTGTCGTGGGGCATCTGGGCGGACGACATGAAGCTCGGCCGGGTCGACCCGGAGCAGATCCTGCGCAGCGGCCTCGTGTTCATGGAGCCGCCGCTCGCGCTGGCGGCACTGCGGAACGCCCTGGACGGGGACGCCACCGCACTCGCGATCGCCGACATCGACTGGGACCGCTACCACGAGGTGTTCACCGCCACCAGGCCGACGACGCTGTTCGACGAGATCCCTGAGGTCAAGGCGCTCACCGAGGTCCGGGAACAGCAGACCGCGACCGAGGGTGCCGACGGCGAGTTCGCCGCCGGGCTGCGGGCGCTGCCCGCCGCGGAGCGGCAGCGCACACTGCTGGACCTGGTGCGCGGCCTGGCCGCCACCGTGCTCGGCTACACCTCCGGCGACGCGCTCGGCGAACAGCGGGCGTTCCGCGACGCCGGCTTCGACTCCGTGACGGCGATCGACCTGCGTACCCGGATCGCCGACGCGACCGGCCTCACGCTGCCCAGCACCATCGTCTTCGACTACCCGAACCCGGTCGCGCTGACCGAGTTCCTGCTGTCGGAGATCGCCGGCGACGCGCCGGCGGCCACGGGCACCGCCGCCTCGGCGGCCGCGGTCGACGAGCCCATCGCCGTCATCGGCATGAGCTGCCGCTACCCGGGCGGGGCCAACTCGCCCGAGGATCTGTGGCGGCTGGTCACCGAGGGCGTCGACGCGATCAGCGGCTTCCCCGCGGACCGCGGCTGGCACGCGGACGAGCTGTACGACCCGGACCCCGACCGCGCCGGGAAGACGTACTCGGTGCAGGGCGGCTTCCTGCGGGACGCCGCGGAGTTCGACGCGGACTTCTTCGGCATCTCGCCGCGTGAGGCGCTGGCCATGGACCCGCAGCAGCGGCTGCTGCTGGAGACGGCGTGGGAGGCCTTCGAACGGGCCGGCCTCGACCCGCACGCTCTGCACGGCAGCCTCACCGGCACGTTCATCGGCGCCAGCTACCAGGACTACACGGCGTCGGTGTCGCGCACCGCGGACAGCTCCGAGGGCCACATGGTCACCGGTTCGCTGGGCAGCATCCTGTCCGGCCGCCTGGCGTACCTGCTCGGCCTGGAGGGCCCCGCCGTCACGCTGGACACCGCCTGCTCGTCGTCGCTGGTGGCGATCCACCTCGCCGCGCAGTCGCTGCGCAACGGGGAGAGCACGATGGCGCTGGCCGGCGGCGTGAGCATCATGTCCAACCCGGGTGCGTTCATCGGGTTCTCCCGGCAGCGGGCGCTCGCCGTGGACGGACGGTGCAAGGCGTACTCCGACGACGCCGACGGCATGACCCTCGCCGAGGGCGTCGGCGTGGTGCTGCTGGAGAAGCTGTCCGACGCGCAGGCCAACGGGCACAAGGTGCTCGCCGTGCTCAAGGGCTCGGCGGTGAACCAGGACGGCGCGTCCAACGGCCTGACCGCGCCGAACGGGCCCTCGCAGCAGCGGGTCATCCGGGCGGCGCTGGCCAACGCCCGGCTGACGGCGTCCGACGTCGACGTGATCGAGGGCCACGGCACCGGCACCGCGCTCGGCGACCCGATCGAGGCGCAGGCGCTGTTCGGGACCTACGGCCGGGACCGCGATCCGCAGCGGCCGCTGCTGCTCGGCTCCGTGAAGTCCAACATCGGCCACACCCAGATGGCCTCCGGCGTGGCCAGCGTGATCAAGCTCGTGCTGGCCATGCAGCAGGGCGTACTGCCGCGGACCCTGCACGCGGAGACGCCGTCCACGCACGTCGACTGGTCCAGTGGTGCCATCAGCCTGCTGACCGAGCAGGTGCCGTGGCCGGAGACGGGCCGGGCGCGCCGCGCCGCCGTGTCGTCGTTCGGGCTCAGCGGCACGAACGTGCACGCGATCCTGGAACAGGCGCCGGTCGTGGAGGAGCCGGCCGCGCCGCGCACCGACGGCGCGGTGCCGTTCGTCCTGTCCGCACGGACCGACGCCGCGCTGCGGGCGCAGGCCGGGCGGCTGCTCGACCTCCTGCGCACCCGGCCCGACACGCACCCGGCCGACCTCGCGTACTCGCTGGCGACCGGCCGCTCGGCGTTCGAGCGGCGCGCCGCCGTCGTCGCGACGGACCTGGCCGAGCTGGGCAGCGGCCTGACGGCCGTGCGGGACGGGGTGCCGGGCGCGGGCGTGGTGCGCGGCTCGGCGGAGCGCGGCGGCCTGGCCGTGCTGTTCACCGGCCAGGGCGCGCAGCGCGGCGGCATGGGCCGTGAACTGTACGAGCGCTTCCCGGTGTTCGCCGACGCCCTCGACGAGGTGCTGCTGCACCTCGACAGCGAGCTGGACCGCCCGCTGCGGGACGTGATGTGGGCGGACGACACCACGGAGCTGGACCGCACCGGCTACACCCAGCCGGCGCTGTTCGCCGTGGAGGTGGCCCTCTACCGGCTCGTGGAGTCCTGGGGCGTACGGCCGGACCACCTCGCCGGCCACTCGGTCGGCGAGCTCGCCGCCGCGCACGTCGCCGGCGTGCTGTCGCTGGCCGACGCCACGAAGCTCGTCGCCGCGCGCGGACGGCTGATGCAGGCGCTGCCCGAGGGCGGCGCGATGGTCTCCGTACGGGCGTCCGAGGCGGTCGTCGCGCCGCGCCTCGACGAGCGGCGCGTGTCCCTCGCCGCGATCAACGGTCCGGAGTCCGTGGTGATCGCCGGTGACGAGGACGTGGTGCTGGCACTGGCCGAGGGCTTCGAGGCCGACGGGTACCGTACGCGGCGGCTGCGGGTGAGCCATGCCTTCCACTCGCCGCGCATGGACGCGGTGCTCGACGACTTCCGCCGGGTCGCGGCGACCCTGACGTACCGGCCGCCGCGCATCCCGGTCCTGTCCAACGTGACCGGCGAGCCGGTCACCGCCGAGCAGGTCTGCGACCCCGAGTACTGGGTGCGGCACGTGCGCGCCGCGGTGCGGTTCGCCGACGGCGTCACCTGGCTGGCCGGACAGGGCGTACGCGCCTTCCTGGAGCTCGGCCCGGACGCGGTGCTGACCGGCATGGCGCGGGAGAGCCTGCCCGAGGACGGCGTCGCGGTGGTGGCTTCACAGCGGCGCGACCGCTCCGAGACCGCCGCCGTCGGCGCGGCGGTCGCGGCCCTGCACGTCCACGGCGTCCCCGTCGAGTGGACGGCGTTCTTCGCGGACAGCGGTGCCCGCCGGATCGACGTGCCGACCTACGCGTTCCAGCACGAGCGCTTCTGGCCCGAGCGGGACGCCGACCCGGCGCTGACGCCCGGCGACACCGTCGACGCCGCGTTCTGGGCGGCCGTCGCGGAGGCGGACGTCGACTCCCTCGCCACCGACCTCGGCCTGCCCGCCGGCACCGTCTCGGCGATGGTGCCCGCGCTGTCGGCCTGGCGTCGCCGCCGCGACGAGGAGTCCACCGCGGACTCCCTGCGCTACCGCGTCGTCTGGGCCCCGATGCCCGGCAGCTCCACATCGCCCGGCGGCACCTGGCTGGTGCTCGCGCCCGGCGACTCGGAGTGGGTCACCGCGGCCATCGGCGGGCTCGTCGCCGCCGGGACGCACACCGTCCGGCTCGACGTCACGGAGCACGACCGGGCCGCGCTCGCCGACGCGCTGCGCGAACAGGCCGCCGGGGGCGGCTTCGCGGGCGTGGTGTCGCTGCTGTCGGCCACCGCGCCCGGCGACGGCGAGGTACCCGCGGGCCTGGCGCTGACCACCGTCGCCGTGCAGGCGCTCGGCGACGCCGGGATCACCGCACCCCTGTGGTGCGTCACGCGCGCCGCCGTCGCCGTCGACAGCACGGAGATCCCCGACCCCGACCAGGCCGCGGTGTGGGGCCTCGGCAGGGTGGCGGCGCTGGAACAGCCCGCCACCTGGGGCGGTCTGATCGACCTGCCGGCACGACTCGACGCCGTCACCGCACAGAGGCTGGGCGGCGTGCTCGCCGGGGACGGCGAGGACCAGATCGCCGTGCGCGTGGCGGGTGCGTTCGTCCGCCGGCTCGCCCACGCCACCACCTGCGCGGGGCAGTCGTACAGCCCGCGTGGCACCGTGCTCATCACGGGCGGTACCGGCGGCATCGCCGGGCACGTCGCCCGCTGGCTGGCCGGGGCCGGTGCCGAGCACCTCGTACTGACGAGCCGGCGCGGCCCGGACGCGCCCGGTGCCGTGGAACTCGCCGGGGAACTGCAGGAACTCGGCGCGCGGGTCACCGTCGCCGCCTGCGATGCCGGCGACCGCGAGGCGCTGGCCGCGCTGCTCGCCGACGTCACGCCGACCGCGGTCTTCCACACCGCGGGCGTGCTGGCCGACGGCGTGCTGGACGCGCTCACGCCGGAGTCGTTCGCGACCGTGCTGCACGCCAAGGCGACGGCGGCCCGGAACCTGGACGAGCTCACCGCGGGGCTGGAACTCGACGCGTTCGTGCTGTTCTCGTCCACCACCGGAACCATCGGCGCGCCGGGGCAGGCGAACTACGCCGCCGCGAACGCCTGGCTGGACGCCTTCGCCGAGTGGCGGCGGGCGCAGGGCCGGGTGGCGACCTCGATCGCCTGGGGCCCGTGGGCCGAGGCGGGCATGGCCGCCGACGGCCGGCTGGCCGCCCGGGTGCGGCGCGGCGGGTTCGAGCCGCTGCCCCCGCTGACGGGTGTCGGCGCGCTGCGCCGGGCCATCGAGCTGGACGACGTGGCGGTGGCCGTCGCCGATGTCGACTGGGCGACGTTCGTGCCCGCGTTCGCGCTCATGCGGCCCACCCGGCTGGTCGAGGACCTGCCGGCGGTCAGGGCGCTGCGCACGGGCCCGGCCGTCGAGCGGCCGTCCGAGTCCGGCCTGCGCGCGGACCTGCTGAGCCGCAGGGAGAGCGACCGCAAGAAGGTGCTGCTGGAGCTGGTACGGGCGCAGATCGCCGCCGTGCTCGGGCACTCCGACGCGGGCCGGATCGAACACGACCGCGCGTTCCGGGACCTGGGCTTCGACTCGGTGACGACGCTGGAGCTGCGCAACGGCCTGGCCGCGGCGACCGGCACCACGCTGCCCGCGTCGCTCGTCTACGACCACCCGACACCGGCGGAGCTGGTGGACTTCCTGCTCGCCGAGATCCTCGGCACCGCGGAGGTGCCGGCGGCCGTGGTCGCCACGCGCCCCGTGGACGACGAACCGATCGCCATCGTCGGCATGGCCTGCCGCTTCCCGGGGGGCGTCGACTCGCCCGAGGAACTGTGGCAGCTCGTCGCCGGCGGCAGGGACGGCATCGGAGCGTTCCCCACGGACCGCGGCTGGGACCTGGCCGCCCTCGCGGCGGGCGCGTCGGCCACCATGGAGGGAGGCTTCCTCGAGGGCGTCGCCGACTTCGACGCGGCGTTCTTCGGCATCTCGCCGCGCGAGGCCCTGGCGATGGACCCGCAGCAGCGGCTGCTGCTGGAGACGGCGTGGGAGGCGGTGGAGCGCGCGGGCATCGACCCGACAGCGCTTCGCGGCTCGCAGACCGGCGTGTTCGTCGGCACCAACGGACAGGACTACCTGACCGTCCTGCGCACCGCCACCGAGGACGTGCGCGGCCACGCCGCCACCGGCAACACGGCGAGCGTCCTGTCCGGCCGCCTGTCGTACACGCTGGGGCTGGAGGGCCCGGCCGTCACCGTCGACACGGCGTGCTCCTCGTCGCTGGTGTCGCTGCACTGGGGCACGCGCGCGCTGCGCTCCGGCGAATGCTCGCTCGTGGTGGCGGGTGGCGTGTCCGTGATGTCCACACCGGACTCGATCATGGAGTTCACCACCCAGGGCGGGCTGTCGCCGACCGGCCGGTGCCGGTCGTTCGCCGACGACGCGGACGGCACCGCCTGGGCCGAGGGCGTAGGCGTCCTGGTGCTGGAGCGGCTGTCCGACGCGCGGGCCAACGGCCACCACGTGCTGGGCCTGGTGCGCGGCACGGCCATCAACCAGGACGGCGCGTCCAACGGTCTGACCGCGCCCAGTGGCCCGTCGCAGCAGCGGGTGATCCGCGCCGCGCTCGCCGACGCCGGTCTGACCGCACAGGACGTGGACGCGGTCGAGGCGCACGGCACCGGCACCTCGCTCGGCGACCCGATCGAGGCGCACGCGCTGCTGGCCACCTACGGCCAGGGCCGCGAGACGCCGCTGCTGCTCGGCTCCGTGAAGTCGAACCTCGGTCACACCCAGGCCGCCGCGGGTGCCGCCGCCGTCATCAAGATGGTGCTGGCGATGCGGCACGGCACCGTGCCGCCGACCCTGCACGCGGGCACGCCGTCCTCGCACGTCGACTGGTCGTCCGGCGCGGTCGAGCTTGTCACCGACCCGGTCGCGTGGCCGGAGACCGGCCGTCCGCGCCGGGCCGGAGTGTCGGCGTTCGGCATCTCCGGCACCAACGCGCACGTGGTCATCGAGCAGGCGCCGGAGGAGGAGCAGACTCCGGAAGCGGAGCGGGCCCCGGAGCCGGCTGCCGACTCCGTCAGCCCCGAGGTCCTGCCGTGGCCGGTGTCGGGGCGCACCCGTGAGGCGCTGGACGCGCAGCGGGAGCGGCTGGCGGCCTTCGCCACCGGGCACGAGCGGGTCGACGTGGCGTGGTCGCTGGTCAGCACCCGCGCCCACCTCGCCCACCGCGCGGTGCTGCTGTCCACTCCGGACGGTGTCGCGGAGACGGTCACCGGCATGGCAGGCGGCGGCTCACTGGCGGTCATGTTCTCCGGCCAGGGTTCGCAGCGGCTGGGCATGGGACGTGAGCTGTACGCACGGTTCCCGGTGTTCCGGGCGGCGCTCGACGGGGTCGTCGCGGAGCTGGAGGCCGATGTCCGTGAGGTGATGTGGAGCTCGGACGCCGACGCCCTGAACGACACCGGGTGGACGCAGCCGGCGCTGTTCGCGGTGGAAGTGGCGCTGTACCGCCTGATCGAGTCATGGGGCATCACCCCCGGCTTCGTCGCCGGTCACTCCGTCGGCGAGATCGCGGCGGCCCACGTCGCCGGTGTGCTGTCACTGGCCGACGCGGCGGCGCTGGTGTCGGCACGGGCGCGGCTGATGGCCGCGCTGCCGGCCGGTGGCGGTATGACGGCGATCGAGGCCGGCGAGGACGAGGTGCGCGCCGCGCTCGTCGACGGTACGGCGATCGCGGCGGTCAACGGCCCGCGGGCCGTTGTCGTCGCCGGTGAGAGCGAGGCGGTCGCCACGGTGGCGGCGCGGTTCGCGAGATCCCGGGAACTGCGGGTGTCGCACGCGTTCCACTCGCCGCTGATGGACCCGATGCTGGACGGGTTCCGCTCCGTGGTCGAGGGACTGTCCTTCGGCCCGGCGCAGATCCCGGTGGTGTCCAACGTGACCGGCGGCATCGCCGGCGACGAGCTGGCCACGCCGGGGTACTGGGTCCGGCACGTCCGCGAGGCGGTGCGGTTCGGCGACGGCGTGGCGACACTGCTCGACGCGGGAGTGTCGACCCTGCTCGAACTCGGCCCGGACGGGGTGCTGTCCGCGATGGCGGCCGAGACCGTGCTGGAGCGGGGCGCCGAGGCCACCGTCGTGGCGGCGCTGCGCCGCGACCGGGGTGAGGAACGCGCTGTCGTCACGGCGCTGGCCCGCCTCTACACGCAGGGCGTCGACATCGACTGGTCGGCGTTCTTCGCCGGCAGCGGCGCACGCACCGTCGACCTGCCCACCTACCCCTTCCAGCGCGAGCGGTTCTGGCCGACCGCGGCGCCCGTCACCGCCACCGATCCCGTGGACGCGGAGTTCTGGGCGGCGGTCGAGCGCGCCGACCTCGACACGCTGGCGTCGACCCTGGAGCTCGAAGGCACGGAACTGTCCGCGGTGGTGCCGGCGCTGTCGCAGTGGCGCCGCCGCCGGCGCGACCGCGCGGCCACGGTCGGCCTGCGCTACCGCGTCACATGGCGTCCCGTCCGGCAGGAACCCGGCGACGGGCGGTGGCTGGCACTCGTGCCGGCGGGCTGGGAGGCGGACGGGACCGTGGCCTCCGCAGTGGCGGCGCTGGACGCGGTGCCCGTGGTGCCGGGCGCGGACCTGCCCGACACCGACGGCTTCGCCGGGATCGTGTCCCTGCTCGCCGCCACCGACGGCGACGACGTGCCCGACGAGGCGTGGCCCGAGGCGCTGCTGGCCGCGTCCGAGGGGACCGGCTTGCCGGTCTGGCTCGTGACGCGCGGGGCCGTCGCCGTCGACGACGGCGAGCGACCGGTGCCCGCCCGCGCCGCGCTCTGGGGTGCCGGCCGGGTCGCGGCCCTCGACCACGCCGACCGCTGGGGCGGCCTGCTCGACCTGGCCGGCCCGGTGACGACCACCACCGCCGGACACCTCAGGTCCGCGCTCGGCGGCGCGGAGGACAACGTCGCCGTGCGCGAGCCCGGCGTCCTGGCCCGCAGACTGGTCCGTGCCGCGGGCCTCACCGCGGAGTGGACCGCCACCGGCACGGTGCTCGTCACCGGCGCGGACACCCCCGAGGGGGCCCGCGTGGCGCGCTGGCTGGCCGACCGTCGTGTGCCCGGCCTGCTGCTGCTCGGCGGCGACCCCGGCGACCTGGGCGTGCCGGTCACGGCGTCCGACGTGGACCCCGGGGACCGGGACGCGCTGGCCGCACTGCTTGCCGAGCACGCCGTCTCGACGGTGTTCGTCACGGGTGACGCCGGAACCGACCACCTGGCCGCACTGCTGCACGACACCCCGCTCGACGCGTTCGTGCTGTTCGGATCGGTCGCCGGCACCTGGGGCGTGCGTGACCGGGCCGGGCAGGCCGCCGCCGACGCGCGGCGCGAGGCCGTCGCCGCCGAGCGGCGGGCCCGCGGCCTGGCCGGTGTCGCCGTGGCGTTCGGTGCCTGGGCCGGCAGCGAGCGCGACGGGATGGCCCGGCACCTGGAGCTCAACGGCCTGCCGGCCATGGAACCCGGCCGGGCGCTCGCCGCCCTGGACGGCGTGCTCGGCGGCACCGTCGATGTCACGGTCGCCGACGTGGCGTGGGAGACCTTCGCTCCCGCCTTCCTGCGCACCCGGCGCAGCGGGCTGTTCAGCGAGCTGCCGGAGGCCGCCGTCGCACGACCGGCGGGTGGTCTGCGCGACCGCCTGCTCGCCCTGCCCGAGCAGGACCGCGCCCCCGAGGTGCGCAGCCTGGTCCGTGACCGGGTGGCCGCGGTGCTCGGCCACGCGGGCGGTACGGCGATCGAGCCGGACCTGCCGTTCAAGGACCTCGGCATCGACTCGCTGACCGCGGTGGACCTGCGCAACCAGCTCACCGAGCTGAGCGGGCTGCCGCTGCCGGCCACTCTGGCCTTCGACCATCCGACGCCTGCCGCGCTGGCCGACCACCTGCTCGCCGAGCTGCTCGGGGAACGGACCGAGGACCTTGCGCCGGTGCGCGCCGTCGTCGCCGACGACGACCCGGTGGTCATCGTCGGCATGGCCTGCCGCTACCCGGGCGGTGTCGGCTCGCCGGAAGATCTGTGGGACCTGATCGTCGCGGGCGCCGACGCCATCGGCCCCATGCCCACGGACCGCGGCTGGGACCTGGCAGGACTGTTCGGGCCGGGACCGGACGGCCGGCCGCGCACGGTGGCGCGCGGCGGCGGTTTCCTGCCCGGAGCGGCCGACTTCGACCCGGCGGTCTTCGGCATCTCGCCGCGCGAGGCGCTCATCATGGACCCGCAGCAGCGGTTGGTGCTGGAGTCGGCGTGGGAGGCGCTGGAGCGGGCCGGCCTCGACCCGGCCGGTCTGCGCGGCTCGGACACGGGCGTGTACGTCGGCGGCATCAGCGGCGACTACCGGCCCGTCGCCGACGGGCGCGACTGGCAGACCGCGCAGTCGGCGAGCCTGCTGTCCGGCCGCCTCGCCTACACCTTCGGCCTGGAGGGACCGACCGTCTCGGTGGACACGGCGTGCTCGTCGTCGCTGGTCGCGATGCACCTGGCGGCTCAGGCGCTGCGGTCCGGCGAGACCGGCCTGGCGCTGGCCGGCGGTGTGACGGTGATGTCCACACCGGTCAACTTCGTGGAATTCACCGACCTCGGCGCGCTGTCGCCGGACGGCCGCTGCAAGGCGTTCTCCGACGCCGCGGACGGCACCGGCTGGGCCGAGGGCGTGGGCATGATCGTCCTGGAGCGGCTGTCCGACGCGCGGCGCAACGGCCACGAGGTGCTGGCGGTCCTGCGCGGCTCGGCGATCAACCAGGACGGCGCCTCCAACGGCCTGACCGCGCCGAGCGGCCCCGCGCAGCAGCGGGTCATCCGCCGGGCGCTGGCCGCCGCCGGCCTGGCACCGTCCGACGTGGACGCCGTGGAGGCGCACGGCACCGGCACCAGGCTGGGCGACCCGATCGAGGCGCAGGCGCTGCTGGCGACCTACGGCCGTGACCGGGAGACCCCGCTGCTGCTGGGTTCCGTGAAGTCGAACATCGGCCACACCCAGGCCGCGTCCGGTGTCGCCGGTGTCATCAAGATGGTGATGGCCATGCGGCACGGCATGCTGCCGCGGACCCTGCACGCCGGCACACCGTCCTCGCACGTGGACTGGTCGTCCGGCGCGGTACGGCTCGTCACCGAGGCGACGGCCTGGCCGGCGGCCGGCCGGGCCCGCCGCGCGGCGGTGTCGTCCTTCGGCGCCAGCGGCACCAACGCGCACCTGATCCTGGAACAGGCGCCGCCGGTCGTGACCGAGACGGTGCCCGAGCGTCCGCACGGCATGCTGGCGCTGCCGCTCTCCGCGGTGACCGGTGCGGCGCTGCGCGACCAGGCCCGCCGGCTGCTCGACACGGACATCACCTCGCTGCCGGACCTGGGTCTCTCCCTCGGCACCACCCGCAGCGTGTTCGACCGGCGCGCCGCCGTGCTCGCGGCCGACGTCGACGCCCTGCGGGCCGGACTCACCGCCCTCGCCGAGGGAACGCGGTCGGCGGCCGTGGTCACGGACCGCGCCGGCAGCGGCCACGTGGCGTTCCTGTTCACCGGGCAGGGCGCGCAGCGCGTCGGCATGGGCCGTCGCCTGCACGAGCTGTACCCGGTGTTCGCAGAGGCGTTCGACGAGGTCGTCGCGGAGCTGGACCCGCTTCTGGCACGGCCGCTGCGTGAGGTGATGTGGGAAGGCACGGACGGCGCGCTCGACCGTACGGAGTTCACCCAGCCCGCGCTGTTCGCGCTGGAAGTGGCCCTGTACCGGCTGGTGGAGTCCTGGGGCGTCAGGCCCGACTTCCTGGTCGGGCACTCCGTCGGCGAGCTGGCCGCGGCCCACGTCGCCGGCGTGTTCTCGCTGGCCGACGCGGTGGCACTGGTCACTGCCCGCGGGCGGCTGATGCAGGCGCTGCCGGCCGGCGGCGCGATGGTCTCCGTACAGGCGTCCGAGGACGAGGTGATCCCGCTGCTCACCGATGCCGTGTCCATCGCGGCGGTGAACGGCCCGCAGGCGGTGGTGATCGCCGGTGACGCCGACGCGGCCGAGGCGCTCGCCGCGCACTTCGCGCGGCAGGGACGCAGGACCAGGCGGCTGAACGTCAGCCACGCGTTCCACTCCCCGCACATGGACGCGATGCTCGCCGACTTCGAGCGCGTCGCCCACCGGGTGACCTACCACGTTCCGACGACACGGCTGGTCTCCACGCTCACCGGCGTGGTCGTCGAGCCGGGTGGCCTCGTCACCGACCCGGCGTACTGGGTCCGGCACGTCCGCGACGCGGTCCGGTTCGCCGACGGGGTGCGGACCCTGCTGGCCCGTGGTGTCACGACGTTCCTGGAGATCGGCCCCGACGCCGTGCTCACCGCGATGGCGCAGGACACCATCGCGATGAACGGCGCGGGACCGGTCGCGGTGGCCTCGCTGCGCCGCGACCGGGACGAGGACACGGCACTGGCCGCGGCCCTCGGCACGCTGTTCACGCGCGGCGTCCGCATCGACTGGGCCGGCGTGCACGCCGGCGCCGGCCGGATCGGGCTGCCCACGTACCCCTTCCAGCACGAGAGGTTCTGGCCGCAGACCACGGCGACCACGGCCCTGCCCGCCGGCCGGCGCGACGACGACCGGTTCTGGGCGGCCGTCCAGGACACCGACCTCGCATCGCTTCAGTCCCTGCTCGACGTCGACGGCGAGGCACTGGCGAAGGTCATGCCGAAGCTGCTCGACTGGCGGCGCGCGAAGGACGAGCAGGCCACGGTGGACAGCTGGCGGCACCGGATCGTGTGGCGCCCCGTCGCCGGACGCCGTGCCGCCGTCACGGGTACCTGGCTCGCGGTGCTGCCGGCCGGCCCGGCCGACGACGCCTGGGCGGACAGCGTGGTCGGCGCGCTCGGCACGGACACCGTCCGGGTCGAGATCGGCGACACCGACCGTGAGCGGGTGGCCGCACGGCTGCGCGAGGTCGTGGACGGTACGCACATCGCGGGCGTCCTCTCGCTGCTGGCGCTGGACGAGACGATGGTCGGCGCCGTACCGAACGGCGTGCTGCTGACCACCGCGCTCGTGCAGGCCCTCGGCGACGCCGGCATCACCGCGCCGCTGTGGTGCGCCACCCGTGGCGCGGTGTCGGTGGACGCGGGCGAGCCGCCGGCGCGCCCGGTGCAGGCGGCGGTGTGGGGCCTCGGGCGCATCGTGGCCCTCGAACACCCCGACCGCTGGGGCGGTCTCGTGGACCTGCCGTCCCCGCTGGACGGGGCCGCGGCCGCCCGGCTCCCGGGAGCGCTGTCCGGCGAGGGCGGCGAGGACCAGGTCGCGGTGCGGCCGGGCGCGGTGTTCGGCCGCCGGCTCGTCGCGGCGCCGGCGGCCGATCCGGACCGCCTGTGGACGCCGGACGGCACGGTCCTGGTGACCGGCGGCACCGGCGCGCTGGCCGGGCACGTCGCCAGGTCGCTCGCCGCGGAGGGCGTGCCGCACGTGCTGCTCGCCAGCCGCCGCGGCGAGGCCGCGCCCGGCGCCGCCGGACTGCGGGCGGAACTGGAGGGGCTCGGCACACGGGTCACCCTCGCGGCGTGCGACGTGGCCGACCGCGACGGCCTGACCGCGCTGCTGGACAGTATCCCGGCCGAGCACCCGCTGACCGCGGTCGTGCACACGGCGGGTGTGCTGGACGACGGCGTGGTCGACGCCCTGACGCCGGACCGCTTCCAGGACGTGTTCCGTGCCAAGGTGACCTCAGCGCTGCTGCTCGACGAGCTGACACGTGATCTCGACCTGAGCGGCTTCGTACTGTTCTCGTCGGCATCGGGCGCGGTGGGCAACCGCGGCCAGGCCAACTACGCCGCCGCGAACGCCGTGCTCGACGCGCTGGCCGACCGGCGCCGCGCGGAGAACCTCCCGGCCACGTCGATCGCGTGGGGCGCCTGGGGCGGCGACGGCATGGCCGCCACCGCACGCGCCGACGAGGGCGCGCGGCGTACCGGCGTCGGCGCGATGGACCCGGCGTCGGCCGTGCTGGCGCTGCGGCAGCTTGTCGCGGAGCCGGTGGCGACCGCGGTGGTGGCCCAGGTGACAGCCGCGGCGTTCCTGCGCGGCGCCACGGGGTCCCGCCTGCGGACGTTGCTCCAGGAACTGCCCGGCAGCGAGGCCCTCGAGGCCCCGGCGCCGCGGCAGGAGGAGGCGCCGCAGCTGCTGACGCGGCTCGCCGCCCTGACGCCGGTACAGCGCCGGGAGGAGATGCTGCAGCTGGTGCAGGACAGCGCGTCGGCGGTGCTCGGCCACGCCGACGCCGAACTGCTCGGACCCGACAGGGCATTCCGGGACCTGGGGTTCGACTCGCTGAGCGGCGTGGAACTGCGCAACCGGCTCACCGCCGCTACCGGGCTGACGTTGCCGTCCACGCTGGTGTTCGACCAGCCGACGCCCTCGGCGATGACCGCCTACCTGCTCGACGAGCTCGGGCTCGACGAGGAGACCGACGGCGCGGTGGCCGACGGCGACGAGGCGGCCGTCCGCGCGCTGCTCGCCTCCGTGTCGCTCGGCCGGCTCCGCGAGATCGGTGTGCTGGAACCCCTGCTGCAACTGGCAGGACAGAGCACCGGACCGGCGGGCGGCAGCGAGCCGGACGACGCCGCCGAGAAGGTGGATGTCGACGAGATGACCGTGGACGACCTGGTCCGAGCCGCGCTGAACGGCTCGTCCGACCTGACGCTCGACTGAGGGAGGGAGATTTTCGGTGACCACACCCAAGGACAGCACCGACAAGGTCGTCGAGGCGTTGCGGGCGGCCGTGAAGGAGACCGAGCGGCTGCGTACGCAGAACCAGCGGCTGGTCTCGGCCGCCACCGAGCCGATCGCGATCGTCGGCATGGCGTGCCGGTTCCCGGGCGGCGTCGCGTCGCCCGAGGATCTGTGGCGGCTCGTCGCCGCCGGCGACGACGCCATCACGCCGGTCCCCGCCGACCGCGGCTGGGACATCGGGGAACTGACGGGCGGCGACACCACGCTGCTCGGCGGCTTCCTGCCGGACGCCGCCGACTTCGACCCCGCCTTCTTCGGCATCTCGCCGCGCGAGGCGCTGACGATGGATCCGCAGCAGCGGCTGCTGCTGGAGACCTCGTGGGAGGCGTTCGAGCGGGCCGGCGTCGACCCGGCGTCACTGCGCGGCAGCCGGACCGGCGTGTTCGTCGGCACCAACGGCCAGGACTACGCGTACCTGATGGTGCGCTCACCCGCGGAGAGTACGGGTGAGGTGGGCACCGGCATCGCGGCCAGCGCCATGTCCGGCCGGCTCTCCTACACGCTGGGCCTCGAGGGGCCGTCGATCACGGTGGACACGGCGTGTTCGTCGTCGCTGGTGGCGCTGCACTGGGCGGCACAGGCCCTGCGCGCCGGCGAGTGCACGCTGGCGCTGGCCGGTGGTGTGAACGTGATGAGCACGCCCGGCGCGCTGGTCGAGTTCTCCAAGCAGGGCGGCCTCGCTCCGGACGGGCGCTGCAAGGCGTTCGCCGACGAGGCCGACGGTACCGGGTGGGCCGAGGGCGTCGGCATGCTCCTGCTGGAGCGGCTGTCCGACGCCCGCCGCAACAACCACCGGGTGCTCGCGGTGGTGCGCGGCTCGGCCGTCAACCAGGACGGCGCGTCCAACGGCTTCACCGCGCCGAGCGGGCCGTCGCAGCAGCGGGTGATCCGCGCGGCGCTGGCCAACGCCCGGCTCACCGAGGACGACGTCGATGCCGTGGAGGCGCACGGCACGGGTACCGCGCTCGGCGACCCGATCGAGGCGCAGGCACTGCTGGCGACCTATGGCCGTGACCGGGAACGCCCGCTGCTGCTGGGCTCCGTGAAGTCGAACCTCGGGCACACCCAGGCCGCCGCGGGCGTCGCAGGCGTGATCAAGATGGTGCAGGCGATGCGGCACGGCGTGCTCCCGCGCACCCTGCATGCCCGCAATCCGTCCTCGCACGTGGACTGGTCGGCGGGCTCGGTCGAGCTGCTGACCGAGGAGACGCCCTGGCCGGAGACGGGACGGCCGCGCCGTGCCGCCGTGTCGGCGTTCGGCATCTCCGGCACCAACGCGCACGCCGTCCTGGAGCAGGCGCCCGAGCCGCCGCCGGCCGGGCAGAGCCCCGTGCCCGACGCGGTGGTGCCGTGGATCGTGTCCGCCCGTACGCCGCCCGCACTGCGGGAACAGGTCGCGCGGCTGGTCGCGCACGTCGGGGCGACGACGAGCGCCGCCGACGTGGCCGCCGTACTGGCCACCGGCCGCACCGCCCACGAACACCGTGTCGCCGCCGTCGGCCGTGACACCGCGGACCTCGCGGCGGCGCTGTCGGCGTGGGTGTCGGGCGACCCCGCGCCGGGCGTGGTGTCGGACACCGCCGCGCGGACCGGGAAGCTGGCCGTGCTGTTCACCGGCCAGGGCTCGCAGCGGCTCGGCATGGGCCGCGACCTGCACGCCCGGTTCCCGGTGTTCGCCGAGGCCTTCGACGAGGTCGTCGCCGAGCTGGACCGGCACCTGCCCGGATCGGTCCGTGACGTCTCCTGGGGCGCCGACGCCGACACCCTGAACAGCACGAACTGGTCGCAGCCCGCCCTGTTCGCCGTCGAAGTGGCGCTCTACCGGCTCGTCGAGTCCTGGGGTGTGCGGGCCGACCTCGTCGCCGGCCACTCGCTGGGCGAGATCACCGCCGCACACGTGGCCGGGGTGCTGAACCTGGCCGACGCCTGTCGGCTGGTCGCCACCCGCGCCGTGCTGATGGGTGCGCTGCCGGACGGCGGCGCGATGCTCGCCGTGGCGGCGACCGAGGAGGAGGTCGCGCCGCTGCTGGACAGCGCGGTGTCGGTGGCGGCGGTCAACGGTCCGACGGCGGTGATCGTCGCCGGCGACGAGGACGCGGTCGAGCGCGTCGCCGCCGCGGCCGACGAGCGAGGGTGGAAGCACAAGCGGCTCACGGTGTCGCACGCCTTCCACTCGGCGCACATGGACCCGATACTGAGCGACTTCGCCGACGCCATCGCGGGCATCGAGTTCGGCGACGCACGGATCCCGCTGGTGTCGTCGGTGTCCGGAACGGTCGCCGAGGCGGCGCGGATCCGCGACGTCGCCTACTGGGTGGCGCACGTGCGGCGGCCGGTCCGGTTCGCCGACGGCGTCCGCGCGCTGCTCGCCGCCGGGGCGACGACCTTCCTGGAACTGGGCCCCGACGCCACGCTGTGCGCGTTGGTCGAGGGCATCGCGCCGGATCCCGTCACCGCCATACCCGTGCTGCGTGCGGGCCGCGACGAGGAGACCACCGTGGTGGGCGCGCTCGCGAGGCTGTTCGCACGCGGTGAGCACGTCGCGTGGGACGCGTTCTTCGCGCCGCTCGGGACGCGTCCGGTGGACCTGCCCACCTCCGCGTTCCAGCGCTCCCGGTTCTGGCCGGACGGCGGTGTGGGAGGCGACGTCGCGTCGGCCGGGCAGTCGGCGCTCGGCCACGCGCTGCTCGGCTCGTCCGTGGAACTGGCCGGCGACGGCGGCGTGGTGCTCACCGGCCGGCTCTCCCTGGCCACCCAGCCGTGGCTGGCGGACCACGTCATCCTGGGCCGGATCCTGTTCCCCGGCACAGGGTTCGCCGAGCTGGCGCTGCGCGCCGCCGACGAGGTCGGCGCGGGCGTCGTCGAGGAGCTGACCCTGTCGGTGCCGTTGGAACTGCCCCGGCACGGCGCCGTCGCCGTCCAGGTGCGGGTGGGCGCCGCCGGCGAGGACGGCCGGCGTTCGGTGGGCGTCTGGTCCCGCGACGCCGAGCACGCCGGCGAGTGGCTCCGGCACGCCGCGGGCACGCTCGGCGCCACAAGGCCCGGCACCGGTACGGACTTCGCGGCGGCGTGGCCGCCGCCCGGCACCGGCCAGGTCGACCTGGCGGGCTTCTACGACGGCGGTGACTACGGGCCCGCCTTCCAGGGACTGCGCGCGGTGTGGCGGCGGGACGGCGAGGCGTTCGCGGAGGTGGCGCTGCCCGCCACGGCCCGGGGTGCGGACCGTATGGGCATCCACCCGGCGCTGCTGGACGCCGTGCTGCACGCCGTCGGCTGGGTCGAGTCCGCGGACGGCGGCCGTGGCGTGCTGCCGTTCTCGTGGGAGGACGTGACCCTGCACCGCACGGGCGCGACCACGCTGCGCGTGCGGCTCACCCGCGGCGGCCACGAGGCCGTCGGCATCGAGGCGGTGGACGGCGCGGGCCGGCCCGTGGTGTCCGTGGGCAGGCTGGTGCTCCGTGCGCCGTCGCAGGAGGACACGGCGCACCGTCCCGACTGGCTGTTCCGCGTCGACTGGACACCGCTCGCCGTCCGGCCGGTGACCGGTACCTTCGTGGTGCTCGGCGCCGAGCCGGGTGGACTCGCCGGCGCGGTGCGGCACGACACCGTCGACGCCGCGCTCGCCGCCGGACCGGACGTGGTGTTCGCGCCGCTCACGGGTGCTTCCGTGCTCGACGCGACGACGCGGGCGCTCGGCCTGGTCCAGGAATGGCTCGCCGACCTGCGCGCCGAGGACGTGCCGCTGGTGTTCGTCACCGACGGCGCCGTGTCCGGGGCGGACGTCCCCGGCGCCGGGGTGTGGGGCCTGGTGCGGACCGCACAGGCCGAGAACCCGGGACGCTTCGTGCTGCTCGACGCCGCCGCCGAGGAGTGGCCGCTGCTCGCGGTGGCACCGGAACTGGTGGCGGCGGGGGAGACCCAGGCCGTCATCGAGGACGGCACCGTGAAGGCCGGCCGGCTGGCCCGGTTCGCCGGTGAGGAGCGGCCCTCCGAGTGGAACCCGGACGGCACGGTGCTCATCACCGGCGGGACCGGTGGCCTCGGCGCGCAGCTGGCCCGGCACCTCGTCGCGGAGCACGGTGTGCGGAAGCTGCTGCTGCTCAGCAGGCGCGGCCCGAAGACGCCGGGTGCGAGTGAGCTGGCGGCCGAGCTCACCGGGCACGGCGCGGACGTCGACATCGTCGCCTGCGACGTCGCGGACCGCGACGCCCTGGCCGCCGTCCTCCAGGGACGCACCGTCACCGCCGTGGTGCACACCGCGGGTCTGCTGGACGACGGCGTCGTCACCGCGCTCACCCCGGAGCGGCTCGACGGCGTGCTGCGGCCCAAGGTGGACGCCGCCCGGCACCTGCACGAGCTGACGGCCGACCTGGACGCGTTCGTGCTGTTCTCCTCCGTCGCGGGCACGCTCGGCAGCTCCGGCCAGGGCAACTACTCAGCGGCGAACGCCGCCCTCGACGCGCTCGCCCGCGAGCGGCACGCGGACGGTCTGAAGGCGCTGTCGCTGGCGTGGGGTCCGTGGTCGCAGGACGCCGGTATGACCGGTGCGCTGACCGAGGCCGACATCAAACGCATGGCGGATTCCGGCTCCGCGCCGCTCACCGTGCCGCAGGGGCTCGCCCTCTTCGACGCGGCCGTCGCCGCCGACGAGCCGGTGCTCGTGCCGCTGGCGGTACGCCCCGGCGCCCACGGCGGCGCGCCGCATCCGCTCCTGCGTGACCTCGTGCGCACGCGACGCCGGCGCCCGGCGGCCGACGCGACACCGCCGGTGCCGGTCACGGACCGGCTCGCGGGGCTGGACGAGCAGGCGCGTACGCGGTTCGTCCTGGACCTGATGCGCGCCGAGGTGGCGGCAGTGCTGGCGCACGACTCCACGGACGACATCGCCGACGACCGCGAGTTCCGCGACCTGGGCATGGACTCGCTGACCGCCGTGGAACTGCGCAACCGGCTCGCGGCGGCCACCGGGCTGCGGATGTCCGCGACCCTGGTGTTCGACTACCCGACCCCCGCCGCGCTCGCCGGCCACCTGCTGTCCCGGCTCGGCGGCACGGCCACCGCCGAGGCGCAGGCCCCGAACCTGCTCGCGGAGCTGGACCGGCTGGAGTCCGCGCTCGCGGGCGCCGATCCCGACCCGATCACCCGCGCCGGCATCACGGCCCGGCTGCGGGGCCTTGCAGCGCAGTGGGCCACGGCCGACGCGGCACCCGGCGGCGAGGCCGTCACGGAACAGATCTCCTCGGCCAGCACCGACGAGATCTTCGCCTTCATCGACAACGAGCTCGGCCGGATCAACGACCGGTGAACACCCCTCACTCCGCACCGAAAGGCAGCCATCGCGATGGCGGACGACAAAAAGCTGGTCGAGTACCTGAAATGGGTGACGGCCGATCTGCACCGGACCCGGCGCCGACTGGAAGAGGCCGAGTCCGGCCACCACGAGCCCGTCGCCATCGTGGGCATGGCCTGCCGGTTCCCCGGCGGCGTCACCACCCCCGAGCAGCTCTGGGAGCTGGTCGCCGAGGGCCGCGAGGGGATCGTTCCCTTCCCGGCCGACCGCGGCTGGGACCTGGACCTGCTCTCCGGCGAGGGCCCCGGGCACAGCGCCACGCTCCGTGGCGGCTTCCTGCACGACGTCGCCGGATTCGACGCGGGCTTCTTCGGTATCTCGCCGCGTGAGGCCGTGGTGCTCGACCCGCAGCAGCGGCTGCTGCTGCAGACGTCGTGGGAGGCGTTCGAGCGGGCCGGCATCGATCCGGCGTCGCTGCGCGGCAGCCGCACCGCGGTGTTCGCCGGCACCGACGGACAGGACTACGCCTCGCTGGTGCTCGATTCCGTCGAGGATGCGGAGGGGCACGCCGGCACGGGCATCGCGGCGAGCGCGATCGCCGGCCGCCTGTCCTACACCTTCGGCCTCGAGGGCCCCGCGGTCACCGTGGACACCGCGTGCTCGTCGTCGCTGGTGGCGCTGCACCTGGCGGCGCAGGCGCTGCGGGCGGGGGAGTGCGACCTCGCGTTGGCCGGCGGCGTCACCGTGATGTCGACCGCGCTCCGGTTCGCCGGCTTCACCCGCCAGGGCGCGCTGGCGTCGGACGGGCGCTGCAAGGCGTTCGCGGACGCCGCCGACGGCACCGGCTGGTCCGAGGGCGTCGGCATGTTCGTGGTGGAGAAGCTGTCCGACGCGCAGCGGCTGGGCCACCCGGTCTGGGCCGTGGTGCGCGGCTCCGCCGTCAACCAGGACGGTGCGTCCAACGGCTTCACCGCTCCCAACGGCCCGTCCCAGCGACGGGTCATCGAGCAGGCGCTGGCCGCCGCCGGCCTGTCCGCCGGCGATGTCGACGTGGTCGAGGCGCACGGCACCGGCACCCGGCTCGGCGACCCGATCGAGGCGCAGAGCCTGCTCGCCACCTACGGCCAGGACCGCGAGCGGCCGGTGCTGCTCGGCTCGGTGAAGTCCAACATCGGGCACACGCAGGCCGCGGCAGGCGCGGCCGGCATCATGAAGATGGTCATGGCGATGCGGCACGGCGTCGTCCCGCGGACGCTGCACGTGGACGCGCCCTCGTCCCACGTGGACTGGACGGAGGGCGCGGTCGAGCTGGCGACGGCCGCCACGCCGTGGCCGGAGACCGGACGTCCGCGCCGGGCCGGTGTGTCGTCGTTCGGCGTGAGCGGCACCAACGCGCACACGATCCTGGAACAGGCGCCCACGGAGGACGCGGCCACGCAGGACACGCCGGAGAGCGCGCCGGAGACGCCGGTGATCCCGTGGGCGCTGTCGGCGAGGACCGCCGCGGCACTCCGCGATCAGGCGACCGCGCTGGTGGAGCGCGTCGGGCGGGAGCCGGACTGGAACGCCGCGGACGTCGCGGCGGCGCTCACCGCACGCACCCGGTTCGAACACCGCGTGGTGACGACCGGCCGCACGCGGCGCGAGCTGGCCGAGGCGCTCTCGGAGTGGGCCGCCGGCGGCGCGGCGCGGGGCGCCGTGGCCGGCACGGTGGCGCGCGGGCGGTTGGGGATCGTCTTCACCGGACAGGGCTCGCAGCGCCTGGGCATGGGCCGCGAGCTGTACGAACGCTTCCCGGTCTTCGCCGAGGCGTTCGACGCCGTCGTCAAGGAGTTGGGCACAGAGGTCCGCGACGTGATGTGGGGCGAGGACGCCGAGGTGCTCGCCCGCACGCGCTGGTCGCAGCCGGCGTTGTTCGCGCTGGAGGTGGCGCTCTACCGGCTGGTGGAGTCGTGGGGCGTGCGCCCTGACTCCCTGGGCGGTCACTCGCTGGGCGAGATCACCGCCGCACATGTCGCGGGTGTCCTGTCGCTGGCCGACGCCTGCCGCCTCGTGACCGCGCGGGCGGAGCTGATGGGTGCGCTGCCGGAGGGCGGCGCGATGCTCGCCGTATCGGCGGCGGAGGCCGACGTGGTCGCCGTGCTCGGCGAGGGGGCGACCGTCGCGGCGGTGAACGGGCCGGCGGCGACCGTCGTAGCGGGCGAGACGGAAGCGGTGGAGCGGGTCGCCGCCGCGGCGGCCGAGAAGGGCTGGAAGCACAAGCGGCTGCCGGTGTCGCACGCGTTCCACTCGGCGTTGATGGACCCGATGCTCGACGGCTTCGCCGCCGCCCTCGCCGACATCACGTTCGCGCGGCCGACGACCGGCCTCGTATCCGGCGCCCCGACCGACCCCGGCTACTGGGTGCGGCACGTCCGGGAGCCGGTCCGGTTCACGGACACCGTCACCGCCATGGCCGAGGAGGGCGTGACCACCTTCCTGGAGCTGGGGCCCGACGGCACACTCTCCGCGATGATCGCGGCGACGGTCGACGCCGGCGCCACGGTGCCGATGCTGCGGCGGGACCGTCCGGAGGAGGAGTCGGCCGTCACCGCGCTCGCCACCCTGCACACCCGCGGCGTCGCCGTCGATCTGCGCGCGGTGCTGCCGCCGGCGCGGCCGGTGGATCTGCCGACCTACCCCTTCCAGTACGTCCGCTACTGGCCACAGGCCCGCTCCGGCGTGGCCGACGTCACGGGCGCCGGTCTCGACTCGGTGGCCCACCCGCTCCTCGGTGCGGCCGTCGGACTCGCCGACGGTGACACCCTGCTGACCGGACGGCTGTCCCTGCGCACCCATCCGTGGCTGGCGGATCACGTCGTGGCCGGCACCGTCGTGCTCCCGGCCACCGCCTTCGCGGAGCTGGCGTTCCGTGCGGCCGACGAGGCCGGCTGCGACACCGTCGAGGAACTCACCATCGCGGCCCCGCTCGCTCTGCCCGAGACCGGCGCGGTCGCGGTGCAGGTACGGGTCGCCGCGGCCGACGAGCGGGGACGCCGCCGCATAGGCGTGTTCTCCCGCCAGGACGCGATCGGCGGCGAGTGGCTGCCCCACGCCACCGGCACCCTCACCTCCGGCGGCGTGCACGGCGCGACCGTGGCGTGGCCGCCGCGCGACGCCGAACCCGTGGACATCGGCGCGCACTACGACGGCTCCGGCTACGGCCCGGCGTTCCAGTGCCTGCGCGAGGTCCGGCGGGCCGGCGACACCGTGTACGCCGAGGTGGCGCTGCCGAACTCGATCGGGGACGCCGCGGACTTCGGCGTGCACCCGGCACTGCTCGATTCCGTGGTGCAGGCGGTCGCGTTCCTGCCGGAGGCCGCCGGCCGCGTGCTGGCGCCGTTCTCGTGGGAGGGCGCCACGCTGCACGCCTCCGGGGCGGCGCTGCTGCGCGTGGCGATCACGTCACTCGGCGGCGACGCCGTCTCCGTCACGGCGGTCGACGCGACCGGCCGCCCCGCGGTGTCCGTGGCGTCGCTGGCACTGCGTGAGCACGTCGCCGCCGGGCCGGTGCGGCCGGAGTCCGACTGGCTGTTCCGCCTCGACTGGACGCCGGTCGATGTCGCCCCGGTGACGGGCGGGCGATGGGCGGTGCTCGGCGCCGACACCATCGGCCTCGGTGCCGCGCTGGTGGGCGCGGGCTGCGACGTCGTCGGCTACGGCGACACCGTTGACGCAGCACTGGCCACTCGGCCCGACCTCGTGCTCGCGCCCGTCACGGGTGACTCGGTGCAGGAGGCCACCGCAGCGGCGCTCGGCCTGCTCACGTCCTGGCTGGCCGACGAGCATGCCGACGACGTGCCGCTCGTGCTGGTCACCTCCGGTGCGGTGGCCGGCGCGGACGTTCCCGCGGCGGGCGTGTGGGGCCTCGTGCGGGCGGCCCAGGCCGAGAACCCGGGCAGGTTCCTGCTGCTCGACGTCGACGACACGGAAGCGTCACGGCTGCTCGTCGCCGCGGCGCCCGGCCTGCTGGACGACGGTGAGAGACAGGCCGTCCTCACCGACGGCGCGGCCGCCGTCGCACGGCTGGCGCGGTTCGGCACCGCGCCGGAGCCCCGGGCGTGGGATCCGGACGGCACGGTCCTCATCACCGGCGGCACCGGTGGCCTCGGCAGTGCGCTGGCCCGGCACCTCGTCGCGGAACGGGGCGTGCGCAAGCTGCTGCTGGTCAGCCGGCGCGGCCCGGAGGCGCCGGGAGCGCGGGAGCTGGCGGACGAGCTGATCGAGCAGGGCGCCGACGTCACGCTGGCGGCGTGCGACGTGGCCGACCGCGACGCGGTGGCCGCCCTCCTGGCCGGGCACCCGGTCCGGGCGGTCGTGCACACGGCGGGCGTGCTGGACGACGGCGTGCTCGACACGCTGACGCCGGAGCGGCTGGCGGCCGTGCTGCGGCCGAAGGTGGACGCGGCGCAGCACCTCGACGAACTCGTCGGCGACGTGGACGTGTTCGTGCTGTACTCCTCGCTCTCGGGCGTGATGGGCGGCGCCGGCCAGGGCAACTACGCGGCCGCCAATGCCGCCCTGGACGCCATCGCGGCCCGGCGCCGCGCCGCCGGACGCCCCGCGTTGTCGCTGGCATGGGGCGCCTGGGCGCAGGACGCCGGCATGACGGAAGCGCTGTCGCAGGCCGAGATGCGGCGGATGGCGAACTCGGGCTCGATGCCGCTCACCGTGGCGCAGGGCATGGCCCTGTTCGACGCAGCGTCCGCCACCGACGAGGCGCTGCTCGTGCCGTTCGCGGTGAAGCCCGGCGCGAAGGGCGGACCGGCCACGCACCCGATCCTGCGCGGCCTGCTGAGGGCACCGCGCCGCCGCGCCGCCGCGGACGCGTCCGAGGTGTCCACGGCGACGCTGCGCGACCGGCTGAGCGGGCTCTCCGCCGCTGACCAGGAAACGGTGCTGGGTGAGTTGATCACCGACTACGCGGCGGCCGTGCTCGGCCATGCCGACGCGAGCGACATGGACCCGGAGCGTGACTTCCTGGAGGCCGGCTTCGACTCGCTGATGTCGGTGGAGCTGCGCAACCGGCTCGCCGACACGGTCGGTCTCCGGCTGCCCGGCACGGTCGTACTCGACCACAAGACGCCTGCCGAGCTGGCCCGGTGGCTGCGTGGCCAGCTCGCCGAGCACGTCATCCCGGCCCCGGCGACCACGTCCGGGCAGTCCGGCGACACCGTCGGCAAGGTGTACTTCGACGCGGTCCGGGCGGGCAAGGTCGACGAGGGCTGGGAGCTGCTCAAGGCCATCGCCCTCACCCGGCCGCTGTTCGAGGCGCCCGCCGAACTGGAGGAGCTGCCCGAGCCCGTCACCCTCGCGGACGGGCCGGCCGGGCCGCGGCTGATCTGCATCAGCTCACCCGTGTCCGTCGGCGGTGCGCACCAGTACGCCCGTATCGCCGCCCACTTCCGCGGCGACCGCGGTGTGCAGGCGTTGCCACTGGTCGGGTTCGCGGCGGGGGAGAGCCTGCCCGGCTCGGCACAGGCCATCACACGGGCCGTCGCGGAAAGTGTGCTGCACGCCGGCGACGGGAACCCGTTCGTGCTGGTCGGTCACTCGTCGGGCGGTGCGCTGGCCCTGGCGGTGGCCGGGCTGCTGGAGAGCATGTGGGGTGTGCGCGCCGACGGCGTGATCATGCTGGACACGCTCAGCCTGCGGCACGAGCACGGGGACAGCGTGGACTACCGGCAACTGGCCAGGAGGTTCATGGGCGAGACGGACTCGGCCACCGTGACGGTGGACAGCAACCGGCTGTCGGCCATGGCGCACTACCTCAACCGCATGTCCGCCCTGGAGGTTCCGCCGACCACCGCGCCGACGTTGCTGGTGCGTTGCAGCGTGCCCCTGCTCGGTGACCCCGACGCGAGCGTGGAGCACGGGCAGCAGGAGTTGCTCGTCCCCGCGGAGACGGTCCGCACCATCGACGCCGACCACTTCTCGCTGGCGCAGCGGGACTCCCACGTCACGGCGACCGTCATGAAGGAGTGGCTGGCCACACTGTGACTCCGTGACCGCGGTCGGCCGGGGCGCCGTGGCCGGCGCCCCGGCCGACCGCGGTCCGCGCGTGGCACCGCTCGTCGAGGACTCCGCCACGGCTCGGACGCACACGACGCACGACAGGCAGCCGCAGGAAAGACAGCCGCACGAAAGACACAGCGTGCGCCCGCGAGCCAGACGCGGGCGCACGCTGTGCGGCAGGGAACCGAGGAGGGCCGGGGACCGGAAGCGGAGCACAGGCCGCCGCGCTGGTCCCCGGCCCTGCCGCGGCCGTGGGAGTGGGAGAACTCCCTAGCGGATGAGAGTGATCGTGCCGGACGGGCAGACCTGCGCCGCCATCTTCGCGGCGGCGGCCTGCGTGTCGTCCGGCTCGGCGTCCAGCACCTCCACCAGGCCGTCCTCCTCGCCCTGGTCGAACAGCGCCGGTGCCGTCAGTACGCACTGGCCCGCACCGACGCACCGGCTCCTGTCCACATTGATCTTCATGACTTCGTTCCTCCCGGACTCAGCGGACTCACCAACGGACGGGCAGCTCGTGCAGGCCGAACAGGGTGCCGTCGTACTTGAACGGCAGGGCCGCGACGTCCGCGTCGATCGCGAGCGTCGGCACCCGGCGGAACAACGTCTGGTAGACGATCTCCATCTCGGCACGCACCAGGTTCTGCCCGAGGCACTGGTGCACGCCGTAGCCGAACGCGACGTGGTGGCGCGCGGCCCGGCCCGGGTCGAACTCGTCGGGCCGCTCGAAGCTGTCCAGGTCGTGGTTCGCGCCGGCGATGAGCGGGATGACACCCTCCCCGGCCCTGATGAGCTGGCCGCCGATCTCGACGTCCTCGACCGCCACGCGCAGCGCGACCAGGTCCGCGACCGAGTGGTAGCGCAGCAGCTCGTCCACCGAGCGGTCGTCGCCGATCCACTGCGGATTCGACAGCAGGGTCACCACACCGAGCGCGATGTTGTTCGCCGTGGTCTCGTGCCCGGCGATCAGCAGCAGCATGATGACGCCGGTCAGCTCCTGCGGGGTCAGTACCGCGGACTCCAACAGCCGGGAGACCAGGTCGTCGCCCGGCCGCTTCTGCTTGACCTTGATGAGCCTGCCGATGTAGCGCAGCAGTTCCCGGACGGCCGCACTCCGCTCGTCCTCGGTGGTGGTCTTCAGATTCACCAGCGTCTTGGTGCGTGACTCGAAGAACTCCCGGTCCACGAACGGCACGCCCAGTATCGTCGAGATCACCAGTGACGGCACCGGCAGCGCGAACTCGGCGACCAGGTCGGCGGAGTCACCGAGGGACAGCAGGTGGTCGACGCAGCGGTCCACGGTCTCCTGGATGAGCGGCCGCCACTCCCTGATACGCCGCACGCTGAACTCGGGGATCAGTGCCTTGCGGAACCTGCCGTGCTCCGGCGGATCGATGCCGACGAACCAGCCGGGGATCTGCTCCTGCGTCGGCACGCCGCCCGTCCGCGCGACGTCGGGGAAGCCCTCGCGCGCGGGATTGGAGCTGATCCGGCGGTCGGTCAGCACGGTGCGCACGTCCTCGTGCCGCGACACCAGCCACACGGGGCTGCCCGTCGGCAGCACCGAGCGGATCAGACCGGGCCGCTCGCGGAAGTCGGCGTACTGACGTGGCGGGAAGGGTTCGCCGGGCAGCCGTACCGGGAACTCCGTCACTTCGGGTTCGGACAGCGTCATGTGCACTCGTCTCATCGGGATCGGGGCGCCGGTCAGCCGGCGCCGTAGAAAGCACGGACCTGGCTGACGATGAATTCCTGGTCGCTCGCGGTCAGATCGGTGTAGGTCGGCAGGTACACGCCGTCCAGACTGAACCGGGTGGCGTTGAGCGTCGGCCACACCGGGTCGCGGTACATGGGCTGCCGGCTCATGGGATTGAAGAACACGCGGGTCTCGATGCCCTCGGCGGCCAGGTGCCGGCACAGCTCCTCGCGCCGCTCCGCCCGCAGGTCGTACAACCACAGCACGTCACGCGGCGGCATCAGGGTGATCCCGTCGATGCCGGCCAGTCCCTCGTCGTAACGGCGTTCGATCTCCTTGCGGGCGCTCAGGATCTCGTCGATCCGTTCCGCCTGGGCGAGCGCCACCGCACCCTGCAGCGCGGTCATCCGGAAGTTGTAGCCGATCCTCTTGTGCAGGTAACTGCGGTCCTTGGTGAACGCCATGGAGCGCAGGTGCGCCATCTGTCCGGCCAGCCGGGGGTCGTTGGTGAGGCAGACGCCGCCCTCGCCCGCGGTTATGATCTTGTTGGCGAACAGTGAGTAGCACGCGACGTCGCCGACCGGCATGATGCCGTGCGCCTCCGCGAAGTCCTCCACCACCCGCAGGTTGTACTCGAAGGCGATGTCCATGATCTGGTCCATCGCGCAGCGCCGGCCGTCGACGTGCACCGGCATGATCGCTCTGGTGCTGGAGGTGATCTTCTCCTCGATCAGGTCCGGGTCGATGTTCAGGTCGTCCCGGCAGTCCACGAACACCGGGGTGGCGCCGGTGTAGGTGACCGCCCACGCGGAGGCGACGAACGTCATCTCCGGCACGATGACCTCGTCACCGGGGCCGATGCCCAGGGCGCGCAGAGCAAGGGTGAGCGCCGCGGTGCCCGACGAGCACGCTACGCCGTGCGCCATGTCGTTGTACCGGGCGAACGTCTCCTCGAAGCGCCGGACGTGGGCCCCGTGCGCGGAGATCCACCCGCTGTCGACCGCTTCGGTCACGTACGCCAGTTCGGCCCCTGTCATGCTCGGCCGGGAGACCGGGTACTTGATTCCCATCAGGTCCTCGCTTGTTCGTCGGTGGCCGGATGTCCGGTCAGGGCAGGCAGATTCAGCACCAGGTCCGTGGCGGCGGCCGCGCCGCCTGCCGCCCGCAGGAGTTCGCCGAAGTGGCGTGCGCGCTCGCCGAACGACGGCTCGTCCAGCACCCGGGCGATGGCCCGCTCGATGTCGTCGACGCCGGTCCGGTGCGGATCGATCGTGAGGCTCACGCCGAAGTCCTGGCCGCGCACCGCTTGGTCGTGGCAGTCGACCCACAGCGGACGGACCACCATCGGCTTCCCGAAGTACAACCCCTCGTGGAAGCCGTTGCCGCCTCCATGGGTGACGAACAGCTTCACATTCGGATGCGCGAGCACGTCCAGCTGTGAGGGAACCCAGCTCTCTATGCGTACGTTCGCCGGCAGCGGCC
Source organism: Streptomyces sp. NPDC038707 (assembly GCF_040636485.1). Taxonomy (NCBI): domain Bacteria; kingdom Bacillati; phylum Actinomycetota; class Actinomycetes; order Kitasatosporales; family Streptomycetaceae; genus Streptomyces; species Streptomyces sp. NPDC038707. The sequence continues at coordinate 12,209 of NZ_JBEZUP010000035.1, read as the reverse complement.
CGTCGGGCAGCAGGTGCTGCTGGCCCTTCGGCAGCTTCCACAGGAAGTGGGTCCGATCGGCGAGCCTGCGAGCCACCTCCAGCACGTCCGAGACATGCGCGGCGGTCAGGCGTGTGGTCGTGCCGAGGCCGACGAACGTGACGGACTCGCGCTCCGACAGCCAGTCGCCGAGGCCCTCGTCGTCGGGAGCCTGCGGCAGCGGCGGGATCAGTGCGCCCACCATCCGCATGTTGTCCGGCACCGTGAACGGGTAGTCCAGCTCGGCAAGCGAGGTGACCAGCACGAGCTCGGCCCGGTCGATCTTCGCCATGAAGCGACGCGCCTCCGGGTCGATACCGAGCTCCTCACGGGTGAGCTTGTCCTTCCTGAGCATCCGCATCATGGAGGGACGGAGGAAGATCCCCATGGTGCGCCACCGGAACAGTCGGTTCTCGATGCGCTGGCGCAGGGTCATGTTCACGGACAGCCCCGAGTGCGGCACCGGGAAGTCGGCGTTCGTGTACGCCTTGCCGAACGGGGTGTAGGAAGTGACGTAGTTGCTGGGCAGGAACGGCACGACCAGCACGTACGGGATCTTGCGGGTGATCGCGACGTCAATGGCGTACGCGGTGAGGCTTTCGATGATCATCAGCGCGGGCTTCATCTCCTCGACGATCTCGAGGAGCCGCCTGTACTTGTCGACGTGCAGCGCCGGATCGTAGGTGTGACGGATGATGGCGGCGTGCGCGGCGAACCGCTTGGGGCCCGTGACCTCGGCGTAGACGTCCTCGTCCCACGTCAGGGCCGACAGCTCCGGCACCACGTCGCCGAGTGGGGCGAACCGTACCGTCGACTCGCCGGCCAGCGCCTCGATGTCGCCCCGGCGTTCTTCGTCGGTGGCGAACCACAGGTCCGGGACACCGCGCCGGGCGAACTCGCCCGCGATCGTCTGGACCGGGTTGAACAGACCGCTCTCGGGGAGGCTGACGAACAGGATCGGCCGCGAGCTGGATGACATGAGCAATACCTTTCGGGCGGGCTTATCCACGGGCGGGACCGGTGTTGCGCCCCCGAGAACCCGTTTATCCCATCGCCGGCGGCCGGAATTCCCTAGATCGGCGACGGCGGCGCAGGTCACCCGCGCCGCCGTCGCACCTGTAGGGAAAAACGGGTTGGGCCGCGCCTACGCTCCACCGCTGAGTCCCTGTCGTACCTACCGGTCTGAGGTGGTCCCGCGTCATGAGCGAAGCCGGCAACGAGAACCCGGAAGTGATCGACCCGGTGGTCATCGTCGGTACCGCGTGCCGCCTTCCCGGCGGTATCGACTCGCCGGAGGAGCTGTGGCGCCTGCTGTGCGACGGTGAGGACGTCCTCGGCCCGTTCCCGACGGACCGCGGCTGGGACCTCGACGCGCTGTACGACCCCGACCCCACGGCGCCGGGCCGGAGTTACGTGCGCGAGGGCGGGTTCCTCGCCGGCGCCGCCGAGTTCGACGCCCCGTTCTTCGGGATCTCACCCCGTGAGGCCGAGGCGATGCACCCGCAGCAAAGAGTGCTGCTGGAGGTCGTGTGGGAGGCGCTGGAGCGCGCGGGCGTGGACCCGGTGACGCTGCGCAACACCGCCACCGGCGTGTTCGTCGGCGCGGAAGCGCATGAGTACGGGCCGGGACTGACCAATGCGCACGGCGCCGAGGGCCATCTGCACACGGGCACCGCGGGCAGCGTCGCCTCCGGCCGTATCGCCTACGAACTGGGCCTGCGCGGACCCGTGCTCACCGTCGACACGGCGTCGTCCAGCTCGCTGGTCGCCCTGCACCTCGCGGTGCGGTCGGTACGCGGCGGGGAATGCGCGCAGGCCATCGTCGGCGGCGTCACGGTCATGCCGACCCCGGCCGCCTTCGTCGCGTTCAGCCGGCAGCGCGCACTGTCGCCCGACGCGCGGCCGAAGCCCTTCGGCGCGGACGCGAACGGCACCGCGTGGAGCGAGGGTGCCGGTGTGCTGTTCGTGGAGCGCCTGTCGACGGCACGCGCCGAGGGGCATCAGGTGCTGGCCGTGGTGCGGGGTTCGGCGATCAACTCCGACGGTGCCTCAGCGGGACTCACCGCTCCGAGCGAAGAGGCGCAGCGCGAGGTCGTCGTCGCGGCACTCGCCGACGCGGGCATGCTTCCGTCCGAGGTGGATGCCGTGGAGGCGCACGGCACCGGCACCCCGCTCGGCGACCCGATCGAGGCCCGTGCGCTCATCGCCACCTACGGACAGGACCGCGACCGGCCGTTGTGGACGGGGTCGCTCAAGTCCAACCTGGGCCACACCCAGGCCGCGGCCGGCGTGCTCGGCGTGGTGAAGATGGTCGAGGCCCTGCGGCACGGCGTCCTGCCCGCCACCCTGCGCGCCGAACCGCCGACGCCGCACGTGGACTGGTCGTCCGGTGCGGTCGAGCTGCTGACACGGCAGCGTGACTGGACGAGCGGTGACGCCCCGCGACGGTGCGGCGTGTCGTCCTTCGGGTTCAGCGGCTCCAACGCCCATGTCCTGCTGGAGGAGGCCCCGCCCGCGCCCGCCCCGGCGCAACGGGAGACCGTGTCGGACCCGGCCGCGTTGCCGCTGGTGCTGTCGGCACGCTCCGCCGCGGCGTTGCGCGGCCAGGCCGCCGGCCTGGTCGGGCTGGAGGCCGATCCACGGGACCTCGGACATTCGCTGGTGACGACGCGTTCGCTGTTCGAGCACCGGGCGGTGGTCGTCGACCGTGACGGGCTGGAGGCGTTCGCCCGGGGCGAGGAAACACCCGCTGCCGTCCACGGTGTGGCGGACGCCGAGGGCCGGACCGTCTTCGTGTTCCCCGGCCAGGGCGCCCAGTGGGCCGGCATGGGCGCACGGCTGCTGGACGAGTCGCCGGTGTTCGCCGAGCGGATCGGCGCGTGCGCGGCGGCGCTGTCGGAGTTCACCGACTGGTCGCTGGTGGACGTGCTGCGTCAGGCCGAGGGCGCGCCGAACCTCGATCGCGTGGACGTGGTGCAGCCGGTGTCCTTCGCGGTGATGGTGTCGCTGGCGGCCTTGTGGCGTGCGCGGGGTGTGCGTCCGGACGCGGTCGTCGGTCATTCGCAGGGTGAGATCGCCGCCGCCGTCGTCGCCGGAGCACTGTCTCTCGAGGACGGTGCGCGGGTGGTCGCGCTGCGCAGCCGGGCCATCGCCCGCCGGATCGCGGGCGAGGGCGTCATGATGTCGGTGCCGCTGCCGGTGGAGCGCGTCGAGTCGCTGCTGCCCGCGGACGGGTCCGCGCAGATCGCGGCCGTCAACGGGCCGGCCTCGGTCGTCGTCGCCGGTGCGCCCGCCGCGCTGGAGACGCTGTTCGACACCTTGACCGCCGACGGTGTGCGAGTGCGGCGTATCGATGTCGACTACGCCTCGCACACGGCGCAGGTCGAGAAGATCCAGGAGGAACTGCTCGAACTGCTCGCACCGGTCCGCTCCCGCACCGCGGAGGTGCCGTTCTTCTCGACGGTGACCGGCGAGTGGCTGGACACCGAGACGATGGACGGCGACTACTGGTACCGGAACCTGCGCAGCACGGTGAACTTCGGGCCCGCGATCGCCACGCTGCTCGACGAGGGGCACCGCGCGTTCATCGAGTGCAGCCCGCACCCCGTGCTGCGCGTCGGCATCGCCGAGGCGATCGAAGCGGCCGGCGTGCGGGCCGTCGTGACGGGCACGCTGCGCCGTGGCGAGGACGGCCTGGACCGCGTGTACGCGTCGTTCGCCGAGGCGTTCGTGCGGGGTGTGCCGGTGGACTGGGCCGGCCTGTACGAGGGCGGCCGCCGGATCGACCTGCCCACGTACGCGTTCGACCGCCGCCGGTACTGGATGGCCGGTCCCGGTGCCACGGCCGCGCCCGTGCGCGAACCGGAGCCCGCCGCCGTGGTCGAGGTCCCGGCGCTCGAACGCACGGCGCTCCTCGACACCGTCCGGGCACAGGCCGCCACCGTGCTGGGGCACACGGACGCGGCCGCGATCGACACCTCCCGTGAGTTCCGTGCCCTCGGCTTCGACTCGATCACCGCCGTCGACCTCCGGGAGCGGCTCGTCGCCGCACTCGGCATCGCGCTGCCCACGTCCGTCGTCTACGACCACCCGACGCCCGACCGGCTCGCCGACTTCCTGCTCGCCTCCGTCACCGGCGAGACCGAGGAAGCCACCGGCACCCCGGTCGCCGCCGACGAGCCGATCGCGATCGTCGGCATGGCGTGCCGCTTCCCGGGCGGCATCGCCGGCCCCGAGGACCTGTGGCGGGTCGCCGCCGAGGGGCGGTGCGTGGTCGGCGACTTCCCGACCGACCGCGGCTGGGACCTGGACGCACTGTTCGGCCCCGGCCCGGACGGCACACCCGCCGTCGCCACCCGCTCGGGCGGCTTCCTCCCCGACGCGGCGGGCTTCGACGCCGAGTTCTTCGGTATCTCGCCGCGTGAGGCCAAGGCGATGGATCCCCAGCAGCGCCAGCTGCTGGAGACCACCTGGGAGGCGCTGGAGCGCGCCGGCCTCGACCCGGCCTCCCTGCGCGGTACCCGGACCGGCGTGTTCGTCGGCACCTTCGGCGGCAGCTACGAATCGTTGCTCGGCCGGCGTGACGACGCCCGCGGCTTCGTCATGACCGGTACGACGCCGAGTGTCATGTCGGGCCGGACGGCGTACGTGCTCGGCCTGGAGGGCCCGGCACTGACCGTCGACACCGCGTGTTCGTCGTCGCTGGTGGCGCTGCATCTGGCCGCACAGGCACTGCGGGCCGGGGAGTGCGGGCTCGCGCTGGCGGGCGGCGTGACCATCATGTCCACGCCCGACAACTTCGTGGAGTTCACGCGGCAGGGCGGCCTGGCCGCCGACGGCCGGTGCAAGTCGTTCTCCGACACGGCCGACGGTACCGGCTGGTCCGAGGGCGTCGGCGTGCTGGTACTGGAGCGGCTGTCCGCCGCCCGCGCGAACGGACACCGGGTACTCGCCGTCGTACGTGGCTCGGCCGTCAACCAGGACGGCGCCTCCAACGGCCTCACCGCACCGAACGGGCCCTCGCAGCAGCGGGTGATCCGTGCCGCGCTGGCCAACGCGGGCCTGCGTCCGTCCGACGTGGACGCGGTCGAGGCACACGGCACCGGCACGAGGCTCGGCGACCCGATCGAAGCCCAGGCCCTGCTGGCGGCCTACGGCCGGGACCGGGAGACGCCGCTGCTGCTCGGCTCCCTGAAGTCCAACATCGGCCACACGCAGGCCGCCGCGGGTATCGCGGGCGTCATCAAGATGGTGCAGGCCATGCAGCACGGCATGCTGCCGCAGACCCTGCACGTCGAACAGCCGTCGTCGCACGTGGACTGGTCGGCGGGTGCGGTGAACCTGCTCACCGAGGCCGCACCGTGGCCCGACACGGACCGGCCGAGACGCGCGGCGGTCTCGTCGTTCGGCATTTCCGGCACGAACGCCCACGTCATCCTGGAGCAGGCCGCCCAGCCGGAGCCCGCGTCCGAGACCAACGGTGTCCTGGTTCCCTGGGTGGTGTCGGCGCCCACGCCGGAGGCGCTGCGCGCGCAGGCGGCGCGGGTCGCGACCGCGTCCGGCGGTGCGGCCGACGTGGCGCTGTCCCTGGCCGGCACCCGCACGCACTTCGCGCATCGTCTCGCCGTGACCGGCCGGGACGGCGACACCCTGCGGGCCACGCTGGCCGGCCCGACCGACGCGGTCCAGGGCTCGGTCGTCCAGGGCAAGCTGGGCGTGCTGTTCACCGGCCAGGGCTCGCAACGCCTCGGCATGGGCCGCGGCCTGTACGAGCGGTTCCCCGCGTTCGCCACGGCGTACGACGAGGTGATCGCGGCACTGGGCACCGAGGTGCGGGACGTCATGTGGGGCGAGGACGCGGCGGAACTCGACCGGACCCGTTGGACACAGCCCGCGCTGTTCGCGCTGGAGGTCGCCCTGTACCGGCTCGTGGAGTCGTGGGGCGTCGAGCCGGACATGGTCGGCGGCCACTCGGTCGGCGAGATCGCCGCCGCGCACGTCGCCGGTGTGCTGTCGCTGGCCGACGCGGCGACGCTCGTGCTCACCCGGGCCGGCCTGATGCAGGCCCTGCCCGAGGGCGGGGCGATGCTCGCCGTAGAGGCGACCATGCGCGAGGTCTGCCCGCTGCTGATAGAAGGAGTGTCCGTCGCGGCCGTGAACGGGCCGGCGTCCGTCGTGGTGGCCGGCGTCGGCGAGGTGGTCGCGAAGATCCGCGACACCTTCACCGAGCAGGGCCGCCGCACGAAGCTGCTGCCGGTCTCCCACGCCTACCACTCGCCGCTGATGGACCCGATGCTGGCAGCCTTCGGCGAGGCGCTGGAGGGTCTGACGTTCCAGGAGCCGCGCATCCCGTTCGTGTCGGCGCTCACCGGACGGATCGACGCGCCGGACAGCGGCATCTACTGGGTGCAGCACGTACGGCAACCGGTGCTGTTCACGGACGCCGTACGGGCGATGGCCGACGCGGGTGTCCGCACCGTGCTCGAACTCGGACCGGACGGCACGCTCAGCGCCCTGGTGCCCGACGCCGTCGGCGACGCCGACGTCAGGGCGATCCCGCTGCTGCGTCGTGACCGGCCCGAGGAGGAACGGGCCGTCACCGCGCTGACGGAGCTGCACGTGCGCGGCACGGAGGTGGACTGGGCGGCCTTCCTGGCGGACACGGGGGCGCGAACCGTGGCCCTTCCCACCTATGCGTTCCGTCATCAGCGCTTCTGGCCGGACGACGGCGAGACCGGTGACGTCGTCGGCGCGGGTCTCGAACAGGCAGGCCACCCGTTGCTCGGTGCGGTCGTCCGACTGGCGGACGGCGGCGGTGTGCTGCTCACCGGCCGGCTGTCCGTCACCGTGCAACCCTGGCTCGCGGACCACGTGGTCGGCGGCCGGATCCTGTTCCCGGGCACAGGCTTCGTGGAGCTGGCGCTGCGCGCCGGCGAGGAGGCCGGCTGCGGACGGCTGGACGAGCTGACGCTGGCCGTACCGCTGGTGCTGCCCGCGCGCGGCTCGGTCCCCGTACAGGTCGCGGTCGGTGCGGCCGAGGACGGCCGCCGCCCGGTGAAGGTGTCCTCGTGGGCCGACGGCACCTGGACGCTGCACGCCACCGGACACCTCGCGGCAAACGCTCCCGCGGCGGACACGGCGTTCGCGCGGGACCAGTGGCCGCCGGCCGGCGCGCAGGCCCTGCCGCTGGTCGACTGCTACGAGCGGCTGGCCGCGATGAACCTCGACTACGGCCCGGCGTTCCGGGGCGTGCGCGCGGTGTGGCAGCGGGACGCCGAGGTGTTCGCGGAGGTGGCGCTGCCCGAGGCGGTGGCCGACCGGGAGGGCGCCTTCGGCCTGCACCCGGCGCTGCTCGACGCCGCCGTGCAGGTCGCGTTCCTCGGCGGCATGGGCGTGCCGCCCGGTGCCCTGCCGTTCGCCTGGGAGGGAGTGTCCCTGCCGGCCGCCGGCGCGGCAGCGCTGCGGGTCCGCCTGGCCCCGAACGGCCCGGGCGTGTCCATCACGGCCGCGGACGTGTTCGGTGAACCGGTCGCGGCCGTCGAGTCGCTGACGTTGCGGGCGGCCGGCACGCCCGCCGGGGTTCTCGCGTACGACTCGCTGTTCGCGCTGGACTGGACGCCGCTGCCGGAGGCCGGGGCGGCCGAGCCCGCCGCGGTGCTGGAGTTCGGGCCGGCCACCGGCGACATGGCGGCGGCGGCGCACGCGGCGGCGGCCAGGGCGCTCGAAGCCGTGCAGGAGCGGCTGTCCCGCGACAGCGAGGAACCGCTGCTGTTCGTGACACACGGCGCGGTGTCGGGCGACGATCCGGCCTCGGCCGCCGTGTGGGGCCTGGTACGGACCGCTCAGACCGAGAACCCCGGCCGCTTCCTGCTGCTGGATCTGCCGGAGGGCGCGGACCTCCCGGCGGCGTACGGCGTGCTGGCGGCGTCCGGCGAACCGCAGGGCTGGGTGCGGGACGGCGTCGTGCACGCCGCCCGGCTGGCGCGCCTCGGCGCGGACGCGGGCCTGCTGCCGCCCGGCGGCAGCGGATGGCGGCTGGACATCCCGGAGCGGGGCAGCATCGACGAGATCGCACTCGTCCCGTATCCCGAGGCCGAGCGCGAACTGGCCGACCGGCACGTGCGCGTACGGGTGCGCGCGGCGGGCGTCAACTTCCGGGACGTACTCAACGTCCTGGGCATGTACCCCGGCGACCCGGGCGCGCCCGGCGCCGAGGGCATGGGCGAGGTCGTCGAGGTCGGCCCCGAGGTGACGGGCGTGCGCGTCGGCGACCGCGTCATGGGCATGATCACGGGTGGCTTCGGCCCGCTGGCGGTCGTGGACGAGCGGTTGCTCACGCCCGTGCCGAGGGCCTGGCCGGACGAAGTGGCCGCAGCCGTCCCGCTGGTGTTCCTCACCGCCTACCACGGTCTCGTCGACCTGGCGGGACTGCGCGGCGGCGAACGCGTACTCGTCCACGCCGGTGCCGGAGGTGTGGGCATGGCCGCGATCCAGCTGGCGCGGCACCTGGGCGCCGAGGTGTTCGCCACGGCGAGCGAGGGCAAGTGGGACACCCTGCGCTCCCTCGGCGTCGCGGACGACCACATCGCCTCCTCCCGGACACCCGACTTCGCCGGGACGTTCGGCAGGGTGCTGGGCGAGCAGCGGATCGACGTCGTGCTCAACTCGCTGGCCGGGGAGTTCATCGACGCGTCCCTGGGCCTGCTCGCCGAGGGCGGCCGTTTCGTGGAGATGGGCAAGACGGACCTGCGTGACCCCGCCGGCCTGCCCGGTGTGAGATACCTGCCGTTCGACTTGATGGTGGTGGACCCGGACCGCATCGCCGGCATGCTCGGCGAACTGCGTGAGCTGTTCGAGGCCGGGGCACTGGCGCCGCTCCCGGTGCGATCGTGGGACGTGCGGCGTGCGCGCGACGCGTTCCGCTACATGAGCCAGGCCAGGCACATCGGCAAGATCACCCTCACCATGCCGGCCGGGCCCGCCACCGGCGGCACGGTCCTCGTCACCGGCGGCACGGGCGGCCTCGGCAGCAGGCTCGCCCTGTATCTGGCCGGCCAGGGCGTGGCCCGTATGGTGCTCGCCTCACGCCGCGGCCCGGCGGCGGACGGCGTGACAAGGCTGCGCGAGGAACTGGCGGGCCTGGGTGCTCAGGTGCGGGTGGTCGCCTGCGACATCGCGGACGGCGACGCCACCCGTGAACTGGTCGCGGGCATCCCCGATCTCACGACGGTCGTGCACGCCGCGGGCGTGCTCGACGACGGCGTGGTCGGCTCGCTCACACCGCAGCGGCTGGCGACCGTGCTGCGGGCGAAGGCCGACGCGGCCTGGAACCTGCACGAGGCGACCAAGGACCGGCAACTCGCCCACTTCGTGACGTTCTCCTCGGTCATGGGTGTCATCGGCGGCGCCGGCCAGGCCAACTACGCTGCCGCCAACGCCTTTCTCGACGCACTGGCCGCACACCGCCGTTCGGCGGGGCTGCCGGCCCTCTCACTGGCCTGGGGCGCGTGGGCACCGGGCGCCGGCATGACCGCGACGCTGTCCGATGCGGACCTCGCGCGCATGGCCCGCGACGGCATGGCCCCGCTGACGACGGAGCAGGGCATGGCGTTGTTCGACGCGGCGCTGGCCGTCGACGCCCCGGTGCTGGTGCCGATGCGGCTGGAGCCGTCCAGGCTGCGCACGAGGAGCGACGCACCGGCCGTGTTGCGGGGTCTTGCCGGAACCGGCCGCCGTACCACCGCCTCCACCGCGGCGGCGGAGGTCGCCACCTTCGCATCGCGCCTCGCCGGCGCGGCTCCCGACGAACGCCTCCGGCTGGTGCTCGGCACCGTCCGGACCGAGGCCGCCGCCGTCCTGGGCCACGGCTCGCCGGCCGCGATCGAGCAGTCCCGCGAGTTCCGGCAACTCGGCTTCGACTCGCTCACCGGCGTCGAGCTGCGCAACCGGCTCAACACGGTCACCGGCCGCCGGCTGCCGTCCACGCTGCTGTTCGACTACCCGACTCCGTCGGCACTCGCGGAGTACCTGCGGGACGAACTGGCGCCCTCCGCCGGGCCCGAGGCGGCCGGGACCGGCACGCCCCTTCAGGAGCTGGACCGGCTGGAGGCGGCCCTCGCGGCCGCCGGCCCCACGGCCGACCACGCGACGCTGGCCGACCGGCTCGAGCAGCTCGGCCGGCGGCTGCGGCAGGCGCAGACGGACACGGCCGGACACGTCGACGAGATCGATGCCGACAAGATCAACTCGGTTTCGGTCGACGAGCTGTTCACGATCATCGATGGCGAGCTGGGCATCCCCCAGGACTGAACCCGCCCACCGCCCCCCGTTCGTTGATGGAGAAGAGGACCTGCGATGGATGACCACGGCCAGCAGGAAAAGGTTGTCGAGTATCTGAGGCGTGTCACGGTCGACCTGCGCACCGCCCGCCAGCGCATCGAGGAAATGGAGCTGAAGGGACGCGAGCCGATCGCGATCGTTGGCATGGCGTGCCGGTACCCGGGCGGTGTGCGCTCGCCGGAGGACCTGTGGCAACTGGTCGTGGACGGCATCGACGCGGTCACCGAGTTCCCGGCGGACCGCGGCTGGGACCTCGATGCCCTCTACGACGCCGATCCCGGGCACGTGGGCACGTCCTACGCGCGGTCCGGTGGCTTCCTCCACGACGCGGGCGACTTCGACGCCGAGTTCTTCGGGATGAGCCCGCGGGAGGCCATGGCGACGGACGCGCAGCAGCGGCTGCTGCTGGAGACGTCGTGGGAGGCGCTGGAGCGGGCGGGTATCGACCCGGTGTCGCTGCGCGGCAGCCGCGCCGGCGTGTACGCGGGCGTGATGTACAGCGACTACCGGGAACTGCTCGCCGACGACGGCTTCGAGGGCTACCGCACCAACGGCAGCCTGCCCAGCGTCGCCTCGGGCCGCGTGGCCTACACGCTGGGGCTCGAGGGTCCGGCGGTCACGGTCGACACGGCGTGTTCGTCGTCGCTGGTGACGCTGCACCTGGCCGCGCAGGCGCTGCGCAACGGCGACTGCACGCTGGCGCTGGCCGGCGGCGTGACGGTGATGTCCACGCCCAGCACTTTCGTGGAGTTCTCGCGCCAGCGCGCCCTCTCCGCGGACGGCCGCTGCAAGGCGTTCTCCGACGCCGCCGACGGCACCGGCTGGGCCGAGGGCGTCGGCGTGCTCGTGCTGGAGCGCCTGTCGGACGCACAGCGGCTCGGCCACCCGGTGCTCGCGGTGGTGCGGGGTTCGGCGGTGAACCAGGACGGTGCGTCGAACGGACTCACCGCACCGAACGGCCCGTCGCAGCAGCGAGTCATCAAGCTGGCGCTGGACAGCGCCGGGCTGGCAGCCTCCGATGTGGACGTCGTCGAGGCGCACGGCACGGGCACGGAGCTGGGCGACCCGATCGAGGCACAGGCGCTGCTGGCGACCTACGGCCGTGACCGTGAGACGCCGCTGCTGCTGGGTTCGGTGAAGTCGAACATCGGGCACACGCAGGCGGCGGCGGGTGTCGCCGGCGTGATCAAGATGGTGATGGCGATGCGGCACGGGCTCGTGCCGAAGTCGCTCCACGCCGACACACCGTCGTCCCATGTCGACTGGTCGGCGGGTGCGGTGACACTCGCGGCGGAGGCGAGCCCGTGGCCGGCGGTGGACCGGCCGCGGCGGGCGGCGGTGTCCTCGTTCGGGATCTCCGGCACCAACGCGCACACCATCCTGGAGCAGGCGCCGGACGCCGGGCCGCGCGCCGAAGCGCCGGTCGACGCAGTGGTGCCGTGGGTGCTGTCCGGGCACACGCCGACGGCGCTGCGCGCACAGGCGGAGCAGCTGGCACTGCGGCTGGACACGGGTGCGCACCCGGCGGACGTCGGCCTCACCCTGGCCACCGGCCGGGCACACCTCGCGCACCGGGCCGCGTTCGTCGGCCGTGACGGCGCCGACCTGGCGGCGAAGCTGGCGTCCTGGACCGGCATCGAAGGGGAAGCCGGTGATGGTCGGTTGGGGGTTGTGTTCACGGGTCAGGGTTCGCAGCGGTTGGGGATGGGGCGTGGGTTGTATGCGCGGTTCCCGGTGTTCGCGGAGGCTTTTGATGCTGTGATCGCGGAGTTGGGTGCGGATGTGCGGGGGGTGATGTGGGGTGAGGATGCGTCGGTGCTGGACCGTACGGGGTGGTCGCAGCCGTCGTTGTT
>NZ_JBEZUP010000034.1:0-87995 GCF_040636485.1 Streptomyces sp. NPDC038707 | reverse complement strand
AGTACGGCCCCGGGCACAACTGCTTCACCGTCGCCGAGGACGGCCGTACCGACGTCCTCGTCTACCACGCCCCCCGGCCGGGGAACACCGCCACGCGCGGGGGAGGTCAGGCCTCCTCGTCGACCCACGACATCAGCTTGCGGAGCTGCTTGCCGGTGGTCTCCAGCAGGTGCTCGGAGTCCTGCTTCTTGTACTCGTCGTACTTCTTCAGGCCGCCGTGGTACTCGTCCATCCAGTTCTGGGCGAAAGTGCCGTCCTGGATCTCGGCGAGGACCTTCTTCATCTCCGCCTTGGTGGCGTCGGTGATGATCCGCGGGCCGGTGACGTAGTCGCCCCACTCGGCGGTCTCGGAGACCGACCAGCGCATCTTCTCCAGGCCGCCCTCGTACATGAGGTCGACGATCAGCTTCAGCTCGTGCAGGCACTCGAAGTAGGCGATCTCCGGCTGGTAGCCGGCCTCGACCAGGGTCTCGAAGCCCGCCTTGACCAGGGACGTGGTGCCACCGCACAGCACGGCCTGCTCGCCGAAGAGGTCGGTCTCGGTCTCCTCGGTGAAGGTGGTCTTGATGACGCCGGCGCGGGTGCCGCCGATGCCCTTGGCGTACGACAGGGCCAGCGCGAAGGCGTTGCCGGAGGCGTCCTGCTCCACAGCGGCGATGCACGGAACGCCGCGGCCCTCCTCGTACTGACGGCGGACCAGGTGGCCCGGGCCCTTCGGGGCGACCATGCAGACGTCCACGCCGGCCGGGGGCTTGATGAAGCCGAAGCGGATGTTGAAGCCATGGCCGAAGAACAGCGCGTCGCCGTCCTTGAGGTTGTCCTTGATGGACTCCTCGTAGACCTGGGCCTGGATCGGGTCCGGGACCAGGATCATGATGACGTCGGCCTCGGCGGCGGCCTCGGCCGGGGTGACCACGCGCAGGCCCTGCTCCTCGGCCTTGGCCTTGGACTTCGAGCCCTCGTGCAGACCGACGCGCACGTCGACACCGGAGTCGCGCAGCGACAGGGCGTGCGCGTGGCCCTGGCTGCCGTAGCCGATGACCGCGACCTTGCGGCCCTGGATGATGGACAGGTCGGCGTCAGCGTCGTAGAACAGCTCGGCCACTTTGGGTTCTCTCCTTGTGTGCAGGTGGTGCGTCCCACCGTATGACGGCGGGCGGGAAGGAAGTTCGGGGGTCTCGGAATACGGGCGTTACGCCGTCCGGTCGAGGGCGCGCAGCGAGCGGTCCGTGATCGAACGGGCGCCGCGGCCGATCGCGATCGTGCCGGACTGGACCAGTTCCTTGATGCCGTACGGCTCCAGCATCTTGAGCATGGCGGACAGCTTGTCACCCGATCCGGTGGCCTCGATGGTCACGGCCTCCGGGGAGACGTCCACGGTCTTGGCGCGGAACAGCTGGACGATCTCCACGATCTGGGAGCGGGTCTCGTTGTCGGCGCGGACCTTCACCAGGACGAGTTCGCGCTGCACGGCCTGGCCCGGCTCCAGCTCGACGATCTTCAGCACGTTGACGAGCTTGTTGAGCTGCTTGGTCACCTGCTCCAGCGGCAGGTCCTCGACGTTCACCACGATGGTGATGCGGGAGATGTCGGGGTGCTCGGTGACGCCGACCGCGAGCGAGTCGATGTTGAACCCTCGCCGGGAGAACAGGGCGGCGATCCGGGCGAGGATGCCCGGCGTGTTCTCCACCAGGACGGAGAGCGTGTGCTTGGACATGGTGTGTGCTCTTCCTTGCCTGTTGACGGTCAGTCGTCTTCGTTGTCGCCGAAGTCGGGGCGGACGTCCCGGGCGGCCATGATCTCGTCGTTGGAGGTGCCGGCGGCGACCATCGGCCAGACCATCGCGTCCTCGTGGACGATGAAGTCGACGACCACGGGCCGGTCGTTGATGGAGTTGGCCTCCGCGATGACCTTGTCCAGGTCCTCGGGGCGCTCGCAGCGCAGGCCCACGCAGCCCATCGCCTCCGACAGCTTCACGAAGTCCGGCACCCGCGTGCCCTTGGCCTCCGGGTTGACGTCGTCCGGGCCGCTGTGCAGCACGGTGTTGGAGTAGCGCTGGTTGTAGAAGAGGGTCTGCCACTGGCGGACCATCCCGAGGGCGCCGTTGTTGATGACGGCGACCTTGATCGGGATGTTGTTCAGGGCGCAGGTGGTCAGCTCCTGATTGGTCATCTGGAAGCAGCCGTCGCCGTCGATCGCCCAGACCGTCTGCTCCGGGCGGCCGGCCTTGGCGCCCATGGCGGCGGGGACCGCGTAGCCCATCGTCCCGGCGCCGCCGGAGTTCAGCCAGGTGGCGGGGTGCTCGTACTGGATGAAGTGCGCGGACCACATCTGGTGCTGGCCGACGCCCGCGGCGAAGATCGTGCCCTCGGGGGCGAGCCGGCCGATGCGCTCGATGACCTGCTGCGGGGAGAGCGAGCCGTCCTCGGGCAGGTCGTAGCCCAGCGGGTAGGTCTCGCGCCACCGGTTCAGGTCGCTCCACCAGGCGGTGTAGTCGCCCCGGTGGCCCTCGCTGTGCTCCTTCTGCACGGCCTGCACCAGGTCGGCGATGACCTCGCGGGCGTCCCCGACGATCGGCACGTCCGCGGTGCGGTTCTTGCCGATCTCGGCCGGGTCGATGTCCGCGTGGACGATCTTGGCGTAGGGGGCGAAGCTGTCCAGCTTGCCGGTGACGCGGTCGTCGAAGCGGGCGCCGAGGGCCACGATCAGGTCGGCCTTCTGCAGCGCGGTGACCGCGGCGACGCTGCCGTGCATGCCGGGCATGCCGACGTGCAGCGGGTGGCTGTCGGGGAACGCGCCGAGCGCCATCAGCGTGGTGGTCACCGGGGCGCCGGTCAGCTCGGCGAGGACCTTCAGCTCGGCCGTGGCCCGCGCCTTGAGGACGCCTCCGCCGACGTACAGCACGGGCCGGCGGGCGGCCGTGATGAGCTTGGCGGCCTCGCGGATCTGCTTGGCGTGCGGCTTGGTCACCGGGCGGTAGCCGGGCAGGTCCAGCGCCGGCGGCCAGGAGAAGGTGGTCTTCGCCTGGAGGGCGTCCTTGGCGATGTCGACCAGGACCGGGCCCGGGCGGCCGGTGGAGGCGATGTGGAACGCCTCCGCGATCACCCGCGGGATGTCCTCGGCCTTGGTGACGAGGAAGTTGTGCTTGGTGATCGGCATGGTGATGCCGACGATGTCCGCCTCCTGGAAGGCGTCCGTGCCGATCGACTTCGAGGCCACCTGGCCGGTGATCGCGACCAGCGGCACCGAGTCCATGTGCGCGTCCGCGATCGGCGTGACCAGGTTGGTCGCGCCCGGGCCGGAGGTCGCCATGCAGACGCCGACCTTGCCGGTGGCCTGCGCGTAGCCGGTGGCCGCGTGGCCGGCGCCCTGCTCGTGCCGGACCAGGACGTGCCGCACCCGGGTGGAGTCCATCAGCGGGTCGTAGGCCGGGAGGATCGCGCCGCCGGGAATGCCGAATACCGTGTCCGCCCCGACCTCCTCGAGGGAGCGGATGAGGGACTGCGCACCCGTGACGTGCTCGACGGGGGCGGACTGCTGTCCTCCGGAACGGGGCCGCGGCTGCGGATGGTGGGCCCCGGTGGCCTGCTCGGTCATCGGCATTCTCTTCTCGATGCTGAGGGTTTTTGCGAGGTTCGGGCGGATCTGGGGCGCTGCACGAACGGCACTCGTGCAACAAAAAACCCCTCGTGCCACAGGGCAAGCGAGGGGAGCGCGCCGGTGAGGTCGCTGGGGATTCCGGATCGTCCTCCGGTGGGTCCCAGCTCAGCCGACGCGCTGTCCAAGTACGAGAATTCGGGTGCGCATGGAACTGACCCTCCCCCCGGCACGCACCACGTGTCAAGTGGGTGGGACGGGCGTCTCAGAATGTGAGCGCAGGGCGCCGCCGCCTCCCAGGACGGCGGGAACACCCCCTGAGTACCTCCCGTTCGGTTCCCTCGCGGTTCCCGCGAAGGCGGGCTCGGCCGGGGCGTGCGGCACCGGGTAGTGGCCGGACCCGAGCGCCCGGCGCAGCCGGTACTCGTCCAGCGGACCGGTGAACGCCATGCCCTGGCCGTGGGTGCAGCCCATGGCGCGCAGCGCGACCACCTGCTCGGGCAGGTCGACGCCCTCGGCCACCGTCTGGAGACCCAGATCGACGGCGATCCGCAGCAGACCGCTGGTGATCTTGTGCAGCCGGGCGGACTCCACCACGCCCTCGACCAGGCCGCGGTCGAGCTTGAGGATGTCCACGGGCAGCCGCCGCAGGGCCGTGATGGCCGCGTAGCCGCTGCCGAAGCCGTCCAGCGCGATCCGCACCCCCAGCCGGCTGAGCCCGGTCAGCCGCCGTTCCAGCTCGTCCAGCGGGATCCGGGGGTCGATGTCGGACAGCTCCACGACCAGCGCCCCGGGCGGCAGCCCGTGCCGGGTCAGCAGGGCCTCCACCGAGCCCAGCGGGGACGAGCGGTCCAGCAGCCGCCGGGCGCTCATCCGTACCGTCACCGGTACGGCGACCCCGGCGGCGGCCCGTTCGGCCGCCTGCTGGACGGCCTGCTGGAGGATCCAGCGGTCCAGCTCGGCGGTCTTGTCGGCGTCGTCGGCCACCCGCAGGAACTCCGCCGGGGTGAACAGCACCCCCTGGGAGGAGCGCCAGCGGGCCTGCGCGGAGACGGTGGTGATGCGGCCGGTCTCCAGGCACACCACCGGCTGGTGCAGCAGCGTGAACTCGCCGTCGTGCAGCGCGGCGCGCAGGCGTGTGGCCAGCTCCGCCTTGCGGACGACGTCCTGCTGCATCTGCGGCTTGTACAGCTCGACCCGGCCCTTTCCGGCCGACTTCGCGCGGTACATCGCCAGGTCGGCGTTCCGCAGCAGCTCGCCCGCGCCGAGGCTTGGTTCGGCGAAGGCGACGCCGATGGACGCGGCGACCCGGACGTCGTTGCCGTCGATGACGTACGGCTGGGAGAGGGTCACCCGCAGCCGGTCGGCCAGCTCCAGGATGTTCCGTTCCCGGGCGGCCCGGTCCCGGGTGCCGTCGCCGACGATCAGGGCCGCGAACTCGTCGCCGCCCAGCCGGGAGGCGGTGTCGCCCTGCCGGACGGCCTCCTGGAGCCTGCGGGCGGCCTGGATGAGCAGCTCGTCCCCGGCCTGGTGCCCGATGGTGTCGTTGACCGCCTTGAAGCCGTCCAGGTCGATGAAGAGCACCGCCGTACCGCGCAGGGCGGTGCCCCGGTCGGTGGCCCGGCGGCCGGCCAGGGCCTGCTGCACGCGCCGGGTGAACAGCGCGCGGTTGGGCAGGTCGGTCAGCGGGTCGTGCTCGGCGTTGTGCTGCAACTGCGCCTGGAGGCGGACCCGCTCGGTCACGTCCCGGCTGTTGAAGATCAGCCCGCCGTGGTGGCGGTTGACGGTCGACTCCACGTTGAGCCAGCCTCCCCCACCGCCGGAGCGGAACCGGCACTCGATGCGGGTGGTGGGCTCCTCCAGGGGGCTCGCGGCGAGGAAGCGGCGCACCTCGTGCACCACGCGGCCCAGGTCCTCCGGGTGGATGAGGGCGGCCAGCTCGGTGCCCACCAGTTCCTCGGCGGGCCGGCCGTACACCCCGGCGGCGGCCGGGGAGACGTAGCGCAGGACGCCGTTGGGCGCGGCGATCATGATGACGTCGCTGGAGCCCTGCACCAGGGAGCGGAAGTGGTTCTCCTTCTGCGCCAGTTCCTGGGTGAGGGTGATGTTGTCCAGCAGCATGATGCCCTGCCGGATGACGAGCGCCAGCACCACGGCGCCCGCCGTGATCAGCACGACGTGGTCGGGCCTGCGGCCGTTGAGGACGTTGTACAGGATCCCCAGGGTGCACACGGCCGCGGCGAGGTACGGCGTGAGCGCGGCCAGCGAGCCGGTGAGCGGCCGGCCGGCCGGGTACCGGAGGTGGTCGCCGCCCGGCGCGGGCAGCGGGGGCGCGGGGTGGTGCGCCGCGTCCCACTGGCCGGTGCTCCACTGGGCCGTGCCCCACTGGCCGGTGCCGCGCTGGCCGGGCACGTGTTCGTGGACCACGCGCGTGTGCCCGTCGGACGCGTGCGCCTCCGGGCCGCCGCGCCGCCGGGGCGCGGCCCAGGGGGCGTAGGCGAGCAGCAGGGACCCGGCGAACCAGCCCGCGTCCAGCAGCCGCCCGGAGCGGTAACTGCTGTGCAGCAGCGGCGAGGTGAACAGCGCGTCGCACATCACGGTCAGCGCGAGCGCGCCGATCGCGGTGTTCACCGCCGTGCGGTTGCCCGGGGCCCGCCGGAAGTGCAGCGCCAGCACCATGCTGACCAGGGCGATGTCGAGCAGCGGGTACGCCAGGGACAGCGCGGCGTGCGCCACGCTCGACCCGTCGATGCGGGCCGCCTGGGCGAGCGCGAGGCTCCACGAGAGGGTGAGCAGCGAGCCGCCGATCAGCCAGGCGTCCAGTCCCAGACAGATCCAGCCGGCCCTGCTCGCCGGCCGCTTGGCGAGCACCAGCAGGCCCACGATGGCGGGCGGCGCGAAGCACAGGAAGAACACGTCGGCGTAGCTGGGGCTGGGCACCGGCATGTCCAGGACGACCTCGTACCAGCCCCAGACCGCGTTGCCCAGCGAGGTCATGGTCGCCGAGAGGGCGAACAGCAGCCAGGCGGACCGGAAGCGGACGCGCGGGCCGCGGGCGTACCGGAAGCAGGAGACGGCGGCGGCGCCGGCCGCCGCGCTCAGCCCGAAGTCGCCCATCATGTCGGCGACCCGGTCCGAGCCCCAGCCGAAGGCGGATCCGCCGGCGTAGGCCGCGCAGACCAGGGCCAGGACGAGCTGCTCCACCATGCGCCGGTTCTCGCCGGCCACCGGCCGGCGAGGCGGCGGCGCCTCGTGCGGGTGCGGTGCGCGCACCGCGCTGCCCAGGGGGGTCGTCATCGAGGTCGGGGCGCTCACCGGGGCCTCCCGGTGCATGCCGTTCCCCGGTCCCGGCGGTCCCGCTGCGCCGGGTACGCCGTCCGGCGACGGCCGCCGTACCTGCGCTGGCGGTGGCTGTGATGGCTGGTCTGGTGGCCGCGTCTGCGCGCGGTCGTGCGCCAGGGTCGCCGTCGGCGGCTCCGCCGCGTCGGATCGTTCGTCCATAGGCCGTGCATCGCCCGTCGCCCCCCTCACAGATCTGAAATGTCCATCCCCGGCGCCGAATGTCAGCGGCGCAGCCCCTGCCCGGGACGATACACCAGGTTCGTCACTCAGGGACATAGTGTCTCTACGCTCCGTGACGACCAGGGCGTATGCCGGTACGGCGTGCGCCCGAAAGATTGCGGAGGGTGCCGGAAGGCGCCTAGCGCCCGGTTGCTCCCGCCGTTTCGGGACCGGTCGTAAGGATCACGTTCCGCAGGGGTTCGCGGTTCACGAACCGGGTCAGCTGGTCCGCGATCAGCCGCTTGGCGCGCGGCAGGAAGGCCGAGGACGGTCCGCCGACATGCGGGCTGATCAGCACGCCGGGCGCCTGCCACAGGGGGTGGCCGGCGGGCAGCGGCTCGGGGTCCGTCACGTCCAGGGCCGCGGTGATCCGGCCCCGTTCCAGTTCGGCGAGGAGCGCCTCGGTGTCGACGACGGCTCCGCGCGCGACGTTGACGAGCAGCGCCCCGTCCTTCATCCGGGCGAGGAAGTCCGCGTCCACGAGTTTCCGGGTGTCCTCCGTCAGGGGGGTGCACAGGATCACGACGTCCGCGTGCGGAAGCAGGGAGGGCACATCGCTGATCGGATGTACGGGGCCGCGCGCTACCGTGCGACCGGAGCGTGCGACCCGTGCGACCCGCGCGACCTCGAAGGGCACGAGCCGGTCCTCGATGGCGGCGCCGATGGACCCGTACCCGACGATCAGCACGTTCTTGTCGGCGAGGGCGGGGTGGAACCCGCCCACCCAGCGCTCCTGCCGCTGGGCGCGGACGAACTCCGGGATGCCGCGCAGCGCGGCGAGGGTCAGGGCGAGCGCCAGCTCGGCCGTGCTGGTCTCGTGCACCCCCCGCGCATTGCACAGGCGTACGCCCGGCGCGATGTCCGAAAGCCGCGCAGTGATGTCGTCGACGCCCGCGGTGAGCGTCTGGACGACCCGGACGTTCGTCAGGTGCGCCAGCGGACCCACCCGGACCGACAGCCGCTTCATGTAGGGCACCACGTACACCGCGCACCGCGCCGGGTCGCCGGGGAACGGCTGGTCACCGTCCGCGCCGCCGTCCCAGAACAGATAACGGGGCCCCGCGGGCAGTCCCTCGATCTCCTCGGGCGGGATGGGAAGCCAGACCTCAGTGCTCATGCCAGGAGGCTATGTCAGGTACGCGCGGGCGCAGAGGTTAGGTTGGTGGCCGGGCAGAGGGAGGTTCACGAGCAGGTGGAGCGCAGGACGATCGGCGCGGGGGGACTCGCGGTGGGGGCCGTCGGACTCGGATGCATGCCGATGAGCTGGGCGTACACCGGATCCCAGCGGCGGGGCGAGGAGTCGGTCAAAGCCGTGCACCGGGCGCTGGACCTGGGCTCGGACCTGCTGGACACCGCGGACATGTACGGCCCGTTCACCAACGAGCTGCTGCTGGGCCGGGTGCTCGGCAAGCGGCGCCAGGACGCCTTCGTGGCGACGAAGGTGGGGCTGCTGGTGGGCGAGCAGCACATCGTGGCCAACGGCCGCCCCGGCTATGTGCGGCGGGCCTGTGACGCCTCGCTGCGGCGGCTGCAGACCGACGTGATCGACCTGTACCAGCTGCACCGCCCCGACCCCGAGGTGCCCGTCGAGGAGACGTGGGGCGCGATGGCGGACCTGGTACGGGCCGGGAAGGTGCGGGCGCTGGGCCTGTGCGCGCTGGGGGCGCGCGGCGGGCGCCGCTCGGGCGCCGGACTGTACGACGCGACGCTGCGCCGGTTGCAGCGGGTCCAGCAGGTGTTCCCGGTGAGCGCGGTGCAGGCCGAGCTGTCGGTGTGGTCCCCGGAGGCGCTGCGGTCGCTGCTGCCCTGGTGCGAGGCACGCGGGGTCGGTTTCCTCGCGGCGATGCCGCTGGGCAACGGCTTCCTGACCGGCACGCTGACGCCGGGCGAGGGGTTCGAGCCCGACGACGTGCGGGCCCGGCATCCCCGGTTCACGGCCGAGATGATGGCGGCCAACCAGCCGATCGTCGCGGGGCTGCGGCGCATCGCCCGGCGGCACGGCGAGGGGGTCACCCCGGCCCAGGTGGCACTGGCCTGGGTGCTGGCCCAGGGCCGCCACGTCATCGCGCTGCCGGGCACCAAGCGGGAACGCTGGGCGGCGGAGAACGCGGGGGCGGCGGAACTCCGGCTGACCGCGCAGGACCTGGCGGAGGTGGCCCGGCTGCCGGCGGCACAGGGTTCCTGGGACTGAGCACGGAAACGGTTCGGCGGTGGCCGGGGGCCCGGGCGGCGCGGGGCCGGAACCGGAACGGGCGTGAGGACCGGGGGCCCGGGCGGATGCGAGGGCCGGAACCGGAACGGGCGTGAGGGCCGGGGGCCCGGGCGGATGCGAGGGCCGGGGAACGCCGCTCACGGGGGGCCGGCAGTGGCCGGAACGCCGTTCGCGGGGGGCGGTGGGCGGCGGCTGCGTGGCGAGGACGGTCCGCCCGGGGTACGACCACCGCGGTCCGGGGTACGGGACCGGTCGTCGGTGGCACGGCGAGCGCCGCCCGGGACCCGGGGGCGGCTCCCCGGCCCAGGGCGTCGGCGACCGCCGCCCGTGGCACGCAGGCGGCCCCGGCCCGGGGCGCGGCAACGGCCGTCCCTCGCCCGGGAGTAGCGTGCGTCGTGGGCCGCCGCCGTGCCCGCCGCGTCGAAGGGACCTTGATCGTGCGACGTCGTGCCGTACCGGTCGTGTCGGCCGTGACCGCCCTGCTGCTCGCGGCCGGTTGTTCCTCGGGGAGCGGGGACGGGCCGGGACGGACGCCGGCCGCCACGGCCTCCCGAGGGACCGGCACCGCACCGGGTGCCGAACCGGCCGCGCCCGCCAAGGGGTCGGTGAAGGTGCTGCGTACGGTGGCCGAGGGGCTGAAGTCGCCCTGGGGGCTGGCCCCGCTGCCGGGCGGTGATCTGCTGGTCTCCTCCCGGGACGAGGGCACGATCAGCCGGGTCGATGGGAGGACCGGCCGGACGACGGTGCTGGGCACGGTCTCCGGGGTCTCCCCGTCCGGCGAGGGCGGACTGCTGGGAATCGCGTTGTCCCCCGGCTACGCCTCGGACCACATGATCTACGCCTGCTTCACCTCCGCCTCGGACAACCGGATCGTCCGGGTGCGCTACGACGAGCACAAACCGGCGGGTGAACGACTGGGCGCTCCGGACACGGTGTTCAAGGGCATCCCCAAGGGCACCCGCCACAACGGCGGCCGGATCGCGTTCGGCCCGGACGGCATGCTGTACGCGGGCACCGGCGAGACCGGGCGGCGGGGCCTGGCGCAGGACCGGTCCTCGCTCGGCGGGAAGATCCTCCGGATGACCCCGGACGGCGAACCCGCGCCCGGCAACCCGTTCCCCGGGTCGGTGGTGTACTCCTACGGCCACCGCAACGTCCAGGGGCTGGCCTGGGACCGCCGGCAGCGGCTGTTCGCCTCGGAGTTCGGGCAGGACACCTGGGACGAGCTGAACGCGATCAAGCCGGGCGGCGACTACGGCTGGCCGGAGGCGGAAGGCCGCTCCTCCCGCGCCGGTCTCCAGGACCCGGTGGCCCAGTGGCACACCGACGAGGCCTCCCCCAGTGGCATCGCCTGGGCGAATGGCTCGATCTGGATGGCGGGACTGCGCGGCGAGCGGCTGTGGCGGATCCCGCTGGACGGCACCTCGGCCTCGGCCGCCCCGCAGGCGTTCCTCACCCGTGCCTACGGCCGGCTGCGCACGGTGGCCCCGGCGGGCGCCGGCCGGCTGTGGCTGGTGACCAGTGAAACGGACGGCCGGGGCACCCCGGGGAAGGGGGACGACCGGATCCTGGAGCTGGCGGTGCGTTAGCCCCGCCTCCGGGCCCTTCGGCCGAGGTCAGCCGGTGCCGGGAGCGGGCTCGGCGTCGGGACCAGGGCCGGCGTCGGGCGATCCGGACGGTTCGGATGGTTCGGGCTGTTCCGGCGGTTCCGGCGGGGACAGTCGTATGACCGCCTTGCCGGACGACAGGTCTATGGGGCCGCGGCCGGGGTCGTTGTCGCCGACGTCCTCGCGGGACAGTTCGAGACGCTTGCGTTCGTCCCGGGTGTGTTTGCGGCCGGGTGCGAACACTTCCTCGAAGATGTTGAACACGGCTCCCCCCTCAGTGCCGGTTTTCTCCAGCGTACGTCTCACCCGGACGGTTCGGCAGCGAGCGTCCCGGCCACGAACAGGCCCAGCCGGTGCGCCACCGCCGCCGCCTCGCCCCGGCCCGAGACGCCGAGCTTGCCCAGGATGTTGGAGACGTGGACGCTCGCGGTCTTCGGCGAGATGAACAGTTCCTCGGCTATCTGGCGGTTGGTGCGGCCGGCCGCGACCAGGCCGAGGACGTCCCGCTCCCGGCTGGTGAGGCCGAGCGCGGCGGCGGGGTCGGCGGACGGGTACGGCCGCTTGCCGCCGCCGAGGCTGAGCCGGGCCCGCTGGGCGAGCCGGGCGACTGAGCCGGCGAGCGGGCGGGCCTGCAGATGGGCGGCGACCGCCGCGGCCAGCCGGAGCAGTTCCACGGCGCGGTCGCGTTCGTCGTCGCCGCCCTCGGCCAGCAGCGCCCCGGCCAGGCGGTGCCGGACCCGGGCCAGGTCGTAGGGGCGGTCCAGGCATTCGAAGGCGCTGACCACCGGGGACCAGGTCGCGGCGGTGTCCTGGCCCTCGGCGCGCAGCAGTTCGGCCCGGGCCCACCGGCTGTAGGCCTGCCACAGGGGGACGCCGGTGGTCAGCGTCCGTACGGCCGTGCGGAGGCGGTCGAGGATCTCGGCGCGGCCGGGCCGGGCGGCGGGCAGGGTGCGGGCGTCGGCCTCGGCGGTGGCTGCGGCCAGCAGCAGCGGCCAGCCGTACCGGTGGGTGCCGGGCGGGAAACCGGCGTCGAGGAGCGGCAGGAGGAGCGCGCGGGCGTCGTCGATCCTGCCTTCGGCGGCGGCGATGCCGACGGCGGTGCGGGCCAGCGGCAGGGACTGCTGGGGGCGCGGGTCGTGGGTGCCGTACCAGGAGCGGGCGGTGGCGAGCTGCCGGGCCGCCTCGGCGAGGTCGCCGCGGGCCAGGGCGAGGTGGGCCAGGCGCAGCGCGCCCCCGGCCCGGGGTTTGGCGCTGTGGCCGACGCGGGTGGCGTGCGCGGCGGCCTCGGCGGCCTCCTCCCACTGCCCGAGGGCGTAGAGCGCCTCGGAGAGGTTGCCCCAGGCCCAGGCCCCGGAGTCCAGCAGTCCGTACCGGCGGCAGAACTCGATGCCCTCGCGCAGCAGCGGGACGGCCTCCCGGTCCCGGCCGACGCTGCGCAGCGCGGCCGGCAGATTGACGTAGGCGCGGCCGGCGACCGGGTGCACGCCCTCGGCCAGGGTGTCCCGCAGCACCTGCCGCATCTGCGCCAGGCCCGCGTCCGGGTCGCCGGACTCCACGGTCAGGCCGCCCAGGGTGAGCAGGGCGTGCAGTTCGGTCTCGCGGGCGCCCACCATGCGCGCGTACTCCACGGCCCGTTCGGCGGCGGCCAGCGCCTCGGGGCCGGGCCGGTGCTGCATCGACCAGTTGGCGACGACCGCGAGCACCTCGGCGTGCACCTCGGACGGCGGCAGGCCGCGCACCAGTTCCTGAGCGGTGGCCAGTTCCGGCCAGCCGTCGCCGCGGGCCTGGGCCTGTACCAGCCGGGAGCGCTGCACCCAGAACCAGGCGGCGCGCAGCGGGTCCGGTTCCTCCTCCAGCAGGCGCAGGGCCCGCTTGGTGATCTTCAGGGCGCGCTCCCGTTCGCCGCCGAAGCGGCCCGCCACCGCGGCCTCGGCCATCAGGTCGAGGTAGCGCAGCGGGGTGGTGGCCGGGTCGCAGCCGCACGGGGGGAAGACCTCCGCGTAGTCGACCGGGCGCAGGGTGGCGCGCACCTCCGCGGGGGCGGTGTCCCACAGCTCCATCGCCCGTTCCAGGAGCCCGAGCTGTTCGGTGTAGGCGTGCCGGCGGCGGGCGACGACGGCGGCGGCGAGGACGGCGGGCAGGGCCTTGGCGGCGTCGTGCGCGTGGTACCAGTAGCTGGCCAGGCGCATCACCCGGGCGTCGGCGGGGACGAGCGTGGGGTCGGTCTCCAGGGCCTCGGCGTAGCGGCGGTTGAGCCGGGAGCGTTCGCCGGGCAGCAGGTCGTCGGCGACGGCCTCGCGGACCAGGGAGTGCCGGAAGCGGTAGCCGTCGCCGGCGGGGGTGACGGTGAGGATGTTGGCGCCGACGGCCACCCGCAGTGCCTCGATGAGGTCGTCCTCGGCCAGCCGGGCGACGGCGGCGATCAGCCGGTACTCCACCGTGGAGCCGCCCTCGGCGACGATCCGGGCGACCCGCTGGGCGCTCTCGGGCAGTGCCTCGACCCGGACGAGGAGCAGGTCGCGCAGCGAGTCGGTGAGGCCGGTGCAGTTGCCCTGGCAGGCGGCGACGGCGAGTTCCTCGATGAAGAAGGCGTTGCCGTCGGAGCGTTCGTAGATCTCGTCGACCTGGGCGGGGTCGGGTTCGGCGGCGAGGATGCCGGCGATCTGGCGGCCGGCCTCCTCGCGGGTGAAGCGGGCCAGTTCGATGCGGCGGACGGTGCGCAGCCGGTCCAGTTCGGCGAGCAGGGGGCGCAGCGGGTGGCGGCGGTGGATGTCGTCGCTGCGGTAGCTGGCCAGGACGAGGAGGCGGCCGGCGCGCAGGGTGCGCAGCAGGTAGGCCAGCAGGTGGCGGGTGGAGGCATCGGCCCAGTGCAGGTCCTCCAGGACCAGGACGACGGTGTGGGCGGCGGCCATCCGCTCCAGCAGCCGGGCGGTGAGTTCGAACAGCCGGGCCATGCCCTGTTCGTCATGGCGGCCGGCGCCGGCCTCGCCGAGGTCGGGCAGGAGCCGGGCCAGTTCCTCCTCCTGGCCGGCCGCGGCGGCGGCGAACTCCTCGGGCAGGGCGTCGCGCAGGGCCCGCAGGGCGGCGGAGAAGGGGGCGAACGGCAGCCCGTCGGCGCCGATCTCCACACAGCCGCCGACGGCGACGACGGCGCCGCGGCCGGTGGCGGCCGCGGCGAACTCCTCCACGAGGCGGGTCTTGCCCACGCCGGCCTCGCCGCCGAGCAGCAGGGCCTGCGGCTCGGCGGCGCGGGCGCGGGCGAGCGCGTCGTGCAGCGTGGCCAACTCGGCGGTGCGGCCGACGAATACGGGACTGACGGACCTGGTCTCCACGGGCCCGAGCATCGCACGAGGTCCCGAGGGCCCGGCACTGGTTTTCCACAGGTCCTGTGCGATGGTCTTACTGTCGGCCGGAAGGGCCGGTAGGTTCCTCCGGGACGCCTGACGGCCCCGGTACGGAGAGCGGCCGACCCCCGTCCGGCCGCTCTCCGGCCCCCTGGTCACGCGGTGCGCGTCAGCCCGCGCCGGCGGGGGCCGTCGGTATGCGACTCGGCGGCCGGGGCTCCGTCGCCGGCCGGTCCGCGGCGGGCGGCGCGACGGGAGCGGACGGCCTCACG
Source organism: Streptomyces sp. NPDC038707 (assembly GCF_040636485.1). Lineage (NCBI taxonomy): Bacteria > Bacillati > Actinomycetota > Actinomycetes > Kitasatosporales > Streptomycetaceae > Streptomyces > Streptomyces sp. NPDC038707. Next base: position 73,402 of record NZ_JBEZUP010000034.1, on the reverse strand, counting down.
GGCCAGGCGCTCCTGCTGGGCCGTGCGGCGCAGCTCGGCGGATCGCATGCGGTGCAGTTCGAGTTCGTACACGGCGGGTTCCTCCCGGGGATCGGTGGCGTGTGCCGCTTTCCGCGACGCCCCCTACCCTCGCCGCCGGGCAGGGGCCGCCGCATCGGGAGAGTTCCGCATCTTCGCGCCCCGGACGGGCCGTTCGCGCGCGTAAGGGGCCTTAGGGCGCCCCGCGCCGTACGCGCGGGGTGTCCTAAGGCCCCTGGGACCCGCGCCCGCTCAGCCCGCGGAGGGCACGGCCAGCAGGGCGTCGGAGTACTTCAGGACGGCCAGCAGCAGGCCGATGACGCCGAGCGAGAGCCCTGCCCAGGCCACCGACCTGATCCAGGCGGCCTGCGGGCGGCCCGGGGCGCCGAACGCGGGCCGGACCAGCACCACCACGGCGGTGATCAGCGCGGCCAGCGCGAACAGCCCGGCCCACAGGGCGGTGGTGTGCCAGGCGTCGCCGTAGACCTCCTTGAGCTGGGTGCCGACGCTCGCGCTGGTGGACGTCCGCAGCTGGCCGATGAGCTGCTCGCGGGCGGAGGCGACGGTGCCGGCCCAGCCGCCGGTCAGCGAGACCAGGCCCAGCGCGGCGGAGACGACGGCACCGGCGCCCTGGCCGACCCCGGAGGGCACCTTGCCACCGGCGCCGTCCGGCTCGTCCCCCCGGGAGTCCTCGCCGTCCTCGGTGACCTCGGCGACTTCGGGCTCCCCGCCTTCCCTGCCGTTCCCGGCCCTACCGGCCTTACCGGTCTCCTCCACGGCCCCGGTTCCTCCCGGGGCCGTCGTCGTCTCGTCGTCCTGGTGCGCGTCGGTACCGGACGCGCTGCCCGCGGTCCCGGCTTCTTCCGCTGTCTTCGTTGCCATGCCGGGCACCGTACGGACGCTGTCTGAGAGGTCTCTTAATGATCGTTTCGTTCGGTACGCGCGCGTGCCGCGCGCCATTCGGGCGCCAGCACCGCCCAGATCTCCGTGCTGGTGCGCACACCCCGGTGCGGGTAGTTCTCGCGGAGCACGCCCTCGCGGGTCATGCCGAGCCGCCGGGCCACGTTGATGCTCGCCTCGTTGGCCGAGGACACCTGCCATTCCACCCGGTGCATGCCGCGCTCCTCGAAGGCCCAGTCGAGCAGGATCCGCATCCCGCGCGTGACCAGACCGCGCCCCGCTGCGGCCGGCTCCAGCCAGCAGCCGGCCTCGCAGACCCCGCTCGGGGTGTCCCAGACCCGGAACAGCAGCCCGCCGACGAGCTTGCCGTCCAGCCAGATCCCGTGCAGGCCGCCGGCGTCGGCGGCGCGCTTGTCGGCGTACGACTTCAGCCACGCGCGGGCCCCGTCGAGATCGGACACCGCGTCCGCGAGCCCTATGTGCCGGCCGATGAACTCCCGTCCACGGTCGATGTTCTCCAGCAGCTCACCGGCGTGCCAGACCTCCAGTGGCCGCAGTTCGGCACCGTCGTCACCGAGCGATGTCGCGTACACCAGCCGCACTTCCTTCCCGCAATTCGTCCGCCGGGACCGGTCGGTACGGCAAAAATACGTCAGTCGAACTGGTCCCCGAGCGCCATGATCATCGTCCCTGCGATCAGCGACCACAAGGCCCTGCGGGTACGGCCCTTGGCGCCCAGCACCGCGGCGAACGCGCACACGGCGGCGCCGAGGGCGTAGGCGGCGGGCACGAGCGCCGGGGCGGCGCCGGCGGATCTCAGCAGCGCGGCGGCCAGTCCCGCGCAGGTCAGCAGCGCCCCGGTGCCGACGGCGGCCCACCGGGCCCGCCGGGCGTCCGTCACGTACTCCTCGGCGCCCCCGGCGTACTCCTCGTCGGCTCCCGCGTACTGCTCGGCGCCCCCGGCCGGCTCCTCGGCGTCCCCGGCGGCTTCGTGCGCTTCGGCGGCCTCTTTCGTCGCGGGCTCGGCATCGGATTCGGTGGTGCTTCCCCTCATGGCGGGCGAGCGTACCTCCCACGGCGGCGAAAACCCGGTGCGGGGCGGCCGTCCCGGCTGCTAGGGATGGTTGCTTGTGACCAACACACCGACCACACCGGACGCGCTCACCCGCCGTGTCACCCACCCGCGCTACCCCCGCAGCAACGGCTACGACGCCCGCTGGACCATCGAGAACCAGATGGGCCCGCACGCGCTGTGGCTGCTGGAGTGGCTGGCGCCCGCGCTGGGGCTGGACGGGCTGCCGCCGGGCGCGCGCGTGCTCGACCTGGGCTGCGGGCGGGCGATGACCTCCGTCTTCCTGGCCCGCGAGTACGGCCTCCAGGTCACCGCCGCCGACCTGTGGGTGGACCCCGACGACAACGCCGTACGGCTCGCCGAGGCGGGTGTCGCCGACCGGGTGCTGCCCGTGCGCGCCGAGGCCCACGACTTGCCGTTCGCCGAAGGGTCCTTCGACGCGATCGTCTCCGTCGACGCCTACCAGTACTTCGGCACCGACGACCTGTATCTGCCGTCCCTGACCCGGCTGCTGAAGCCCGGCGGGCGGATCGGGGTCGTCGTCCCGTCGCTGCGCGAGGAGCCGGCGGGCGTAGAGCCGCCGGAGCACCTCGTGCCCTGGTGGGAGCCCGCCTTCTGGTGCTTCCACACCGCGGACTGGTGGCGGCGCCACTGGACCCGCAGCGGGGCCGTGGAGGTCGAGGCGGCGGACTGGCTGGAGCACGGCTGGCGGGACTGGCTGCTGTGGTGCGAGGTGGTCGCCGAGGAGAGCTCGGACGACTTCCACATCCGCATGTCGGGCCGGTGCGCGGAGATGCTCCGCGCGGATCAGGGGCGCGCGCTGGGATTCGTACGGGTCGTGGGACGCCGGGCGTAAACCGTACGCGATCATGCGTACGGCCCCGGAGAGCGTGTCTCCGGGGCCGTACGCGCGCGGGGTCAGCCCTCGCTGACGCCCAGCTTGTCCAGGATCAGCTCCTTGACGCGGGCCGCGTCGGCCTGGCCGCGGGTGGCCTTCATGACCGCGCCGACCAGGGCGCCGGCCGCGGCCACCTTGCCGCCGCGGATCTTGTCCGCGATGGCCGGGTTGCCGGCGATGGCCTCCTCGACGGCGGCGGTCAGCGCGCCCTCGTCCGAGACGACCTTCAGACCGCGCTTGTCCACCACCTCGTCCGGGGTGCCCTCGCCGGCGAGGACGCCCTCGATGACCTGGCGGGCCAGCTTGTCGTTCAGGTCCCCCTCGGCGACCAGCTCGGTGACCCGGGCCACCTGCTGCGGGGTGATCGCCAGCTCGTCCAGCGCCGTGCCGGACTCGTTGGCGCTGCGCGCGAGTTCGCCCATCCACCACTTGCGGGCGGCGGCCGCGTCGGCACCGGCGTCGATCGTGGCGACGATCAGGTCCAGCGCGCCCGCGTTCAGGATCGCCTGCATGTCGGTGGCGGAGATGCCCCACTCCGCCAGCAGGCGGGTACGGCGGGCCAGCGGCAGCTCGGGCAGGGCCGCCCGGATCTCCTCGACCCACTCGCGCGAGGGCGCGACGGGGACCAGGTCGGGCTCCGGGAAGTACCGGTAGTCCTCGGCCTCCTCCTTCACGCGACCCGAGGTCGTGGACCCGGTGTCCTCGTGGAAGTGGCGGGTCTCCTGGACGATCGTGCCGCCGCCGGAGAGCACGGCCGCGTGGCGCATGATCTCGTAGCGGGCCGCACGCTCGACCGAGCGCAGCGAGTTGACGTTCTTCGTCTCCGAGCGGGTGCCGAACTTGTCGGCGCCCTTGGGCATCAGCGACAGGTTGACGTCGCAGCGCATCTGGCCCATCTCCATGCGCGCCTCGGACACGCCGAGGGCGCGGATGACCTCGCGCAGCTCGCGGACGTACGCCTTCGCCACCTCGGGGGCGCGCTCGCCGGCGCCCACGATCGGCTTGGTGACGATCTCGATGAGCGGGATGCCGGCGCGGTTGTAGTCCAGCAGGGAGTGGGACGCGCCGTGGATGCGGCCGGTGGCGCCGCCGACGTGCGTCGACTTGCCGGTGTCCTCCTCCATGTGGGCGCGCTCGATCTCCACGCGGAAGGTCTCGCCGTCCTCCAGCTGCACGTCGAGGTAGCCGTTGAAGGCGATCGGCTCGTCGTACTGGGAGGTCTGGAAGTTCTTCGGCATGTCCGGATAGAAGTAGTTCTTCCGGGCGAAGCGGCACCACTCGGCGATCTCGCAGTTCAGCGCGAGACCGATCTTGATCGCCGACTCGACGCCGGTCGCGTTGACGACCGGGAGCGCGCCGGGCAGGCCGAGGCAGACGGGGCAGGTCTGGGAGTTCGGGTCGGCGCCGAGCGCCGTCGAACAGCCGCAGAACATCTTGGTCTTGGTGCCGAGTTCGACATGGACCTCGAGGCCCATGACGGGGTCGTACGCGGCCAGCGCGTCCTCGTACGACACCAGGTCGGTCGTGGTGGTCACGGTGAAAACTTCCCTCTCAGCCCAGCAGGACGTCGTCGTCGCCCAGCCGCTTCAGCTCGCGGTAGAGGATGGCGAGGCCGGTGGCGATGCCGGCGGCGGTGACGACGGCGTCGACGAGCCTCAGCGTGTCGTTCTCGGCGCGGGCCTTCTTGATCTGCTTCACGGCGCCGACCGCGCCGAACGCGGTGGCGGCCATGGACAGGTAGGTACCGGACTTGGACTTCTTGAAGCCCTTGGCCTTGGACAGTGCGTTCACAGCGACGGTGCCTCCTCCAGCAGCGGGTGACCCCACTTTTCCACGAAGGCGGCCTCGACGGCGGCGCCCACCTTGTACAGCCGGTCGTCCTTCAGCGCGGGGGCGATGATCTGCAGGCCCACCGGGAGGTTGTCCTCCGGCGCGAGACCGCAGGGCAGCGACATGGCCGCGTTGCCCGCCAGGTTGGTCGGGATGGTGCACAGGTCCGCGAGGTACATCGCCATCGGGTCGTCGGCGCGCTCGCCGATCGGGAAGGCGGTGGTCGGGGTCGTCGGGGAGACGATCACGTCGACCTGCTCGAAGGCCTTCTCGAAGTCCCGCGTGATGAGCGTGCGGACCTTCTGCGCGGAGCCGTAGTACGCGTCGTAGTAGCCGCTCGACAGGGCGTACGTGCCGAGCATGATCCGGCGCTTGACCTCGGGGCCGAAGCCGGCCTCGCGGGTCAGGGAGGTGACCTCCTCGGCGGAGTGCGTGCCGTCGTCGCCGGTCCGCCGGCCGTAGCGCAGGCCGTCGAAGCGGGCGAGGTTGGAGGAGCACTCGGACGGGGCGATCAGGTAGTACGCCGACAGGGCGAGGTCGAAGGACGGGCAGTCCAGCTCGACGATCTCGGCGCCCAGCTCCCTGAGCAGCTCGACCGACTCGTCGAAGCGCTGGATGACGCCGGCCTGGTAGCCCTCGCCGCGGAACTGCTTGACCACGCCGACGCGCATGCCCTGGACGCTGCCGTTGCGGGCGGCCTCGACCACCGGCGGGACGGGGGCGTCGATGGACGTGGAGTCCAGCGGGTCGTGGCCGGCGATCACCTCGTGCAGCAGCGCCGCGTCCAGGACCGTACGGGCGCAGGGGCCGCCCTGGTCCAGGGAGGAGGAGAAGGCGACCATGCCGTACCGGGACACCGCGCCGTAGGTCGGCTTCACGCCGACCGTGCCGGTGACGGCGGCCGGCTGGCGGATGGAGCCGCCGGTGTCGGTGCCGATGGCGAGCGGGGCCTCGTAGGCGGCGAGGGCGGCGGAGGAACCGCCGCCGGAACCGCCGGGGATCCGGGTGAGGTCCCAGGGGTTGCCGGTCGGGCCGTAGGCGCTGTTCTCGGTGGAGGACCCCATGGCGAACTCGTCCATGTTGGTCTTGCCGAGGATGACCACGTCGGCGGCCTTCAGCCGCTTGGTGAGCGTCGCGTCGTACGGCGGGATCCAGCCCTCCAGGATCTTCGAGCCGACGGTCGTGGGCACGCCCTCGGTGGTGAAGATGTCCTTGAGCGCGAGCGGGACGCCGGCCAGCGGGCCGAGCTTCTCGCCGCGGGCCCGCTTCTCGTCGACGGCGCGGGCCTGCGCGAGGGCGCCCTCGCGGTCGACGTGTAGGAAGGCGTGGACCTTCTCGTCCACGGCCTCGATCCGGGCGAGGTGGGCCTCGGTGACCTCGACCGCCGTCAGTTCGCCGGAGGCGATCTTCTCGGCGATCTGCGCGGCCGTGAGCTTGATGATGTTGCTCTCCGTCATGGTGGTCACTCCTCCCCCAGGATCTGCGGCACCTTGAAACGCTGCTGCTCCTGGGCCGGGGCGCCGGAGAGCGCCTGCTCGGGGGTGAGCGAGGGACGGACCTCGTCCGGCCGCATGACGTTCGTCAGCGGGAGCGGGTGCGAGGTCGGCGGTACGTCTTGGTCGGCGACCTCGCTGACGCGGGCGACCGCGCCGATGATGTCGTCGAGCTGTCCCGCGAAGTGGTCGAGTTCTTCGGGCTTCAGCTCCAGACGCGCCAGCCGGGCGAGGTGGGCGACCTCCTCGCGCGTGATGCCAGGCATGCAGCGATCCTCTGGGGTGAGTGTGTGTGGTTTGGGCCCAATCCTAGGGTGCCGGGCCCCGTGCCCGTGAAACGGTTTCCCCCGGGGGCCGCCTCAGCGGTGCCGTCCGTCCCAGGCCGCGCTCCTCAGGAAGTGGTTGTCGTACAGCTCCTGGACCTCCAGCAGGCTCTCCGGAGTGACCTCGCCCAGGCGGATCCGCTGGAGGTGGCGGAAGTACTCGAAGCGCTCGACGCCCGGCGTGATGACGACGAGCAGGTCGGCGGTGGCGCCGGGCGCGGCGGCGAAGGCATGGGGGCGGTCCGGCGGGACGATGACCAGGTCGCCGCGTCCGGCGGTGACCACGTCGTCGCCGGAGAGGATCTCGGCCTCGCCGTCGAGCAGGTAGAACATCTCGGCCGAGTGGTGGTGGACATGCGGGCGGGCGCCGTCGGCTCCCTCGGCGAGGGTGACCCGCACGGTGGACAGCGCGCCGCCGCTCGCGCTGCTGTCGGCCAGCAGCCTGACGGCCACGGGAGCGTCCCCGACCACCTCGGCCTCGGCGTCCCGGACCAGCACGGTGTCGTCGAACCGGGGCACGAACAGTGACATGACGGGTCTCCTCCGGGGGCCTGACACGGATGTGCCCGTACAACGATCATGGTGGCCGGGCCGATTCCCCCCGATGACGCGCGCCTGCGGATAGGACCCGGGGAGGGCTATTCTGCGGCCGGCAGGGCCGGGGTGGGACGCTGCCAGCCCCGGGAGCCGCGGGCCCGCAGCCAGGCCGTGGTCTCGTCGGGCGGCATGGCCGCGGCGACCAGCCAGCCCTGCACCGCGTCGCAGCCCAGGTCCCGCAGCCGCTCCCAGGTCTCGTCGTCCTCCACGCCCTCGGCGACGACCAGCAGCCCCAGCGAATGGGCCAGGTCCACCGTGCAGCGGACGATCTCGGCGTCCTCGGCGTCCACGGCCAGCCGGGCCACGAAGGAACGGTCGATCTTCAGCTCGCTGACCGGCAGCCGCCGCAGGTGCACCAGGGAGGAGTACCCGGTGCCGAAGTCGTCCAGGGACATCTTCACGCCGTGCCCGGTGAGTCCGGCGAGGGTGTCGGCGGCCCGCTGCGGATCCTCCAGCAGCACGTGCTCGGTGATCTCCAGCTGGAGCGCCCCGGCCGGGACCCCGTGCCGGGCCAGGCGGGCGGCGACGGAGCCGGCGAAGCCGGGCGTGTGGACGTCGCGCGGGGAGACGTTGACGGCGACCGGGACCCGCAGGCCCTGGGCGCGCCAGCGGGCGACCTGGCCGAGCGCGGTCTCCAGGACGTACTCGGTGAGGTGGGGCATCAGCCCGGAGGACTCGGCGATCGCTATGAACTCGTCCGGCGGCACCTTGCCGCGCTCGGGGTGCACCCAGCGGACCAGCGCCTCCAGGCCGGCCACCTGCCCGTCGAAGCGGACCTTGGGCTGGTAGTGCAGCTGGACCTCGTGCGCGTCCAGGGCCCGGCGCAGATCGCCGAGCAGGCCGAGGCGGTCGGGGGTGTTGGAGTCCCGCTTGGACTCGTAGACCTCGACGCCGGTGCGGTCCCGCTTCGCCTGGTACATGGCGACGTCGGCGCGGCGGAGCATCCCCTCGGCGTCGAGGGCGTGATCGGGGAAGACGGCGACACCGGCGCTGGCCTCCAGGACGAGGGTGAGGCCGTCCAGGTCGAGCGGGGAGCTGAGGGCGGTGACGAGACCGCGGGCAACGCGCGTCGCCGACGTGGTGGAGTCGGCGACGGGGAGTAACACGGCGAACTCGTCACCGCCGAGCCGGGCGGCCTCGGCGCCGCGCGGCAGGGCGAGCCGGAGCCGGTCGGCGATCTGGAGCAGCAGCCGGTCACCGGCCAGATGACCGAGCGTGTCGTTCACCGAGCGGAAACGGTCGAGGTCGATCAGCATGAGCGCGGCGCGTGCCCCGATGCGGTCGGCGTCGTCCAGCGCGGTCCAGATGCGCTCCAGCAGCCACTGCCGGTTGGGCAGCCCGGTCAGCGGGTCGCGCAGCTGCTCCTCGGCGCGGGCGCGGGCCATCCACAGCGTGGAGTCCAGGGCGATGAGCGGGATGGCGAAGAGCGGGAGCAGGATCGGCTCGGCGTCGGCGACGACGCACAGCAGCGGTGCCATGCCGAGCAGCGCGACGGCGACCAGCCCCTGCCGGACCAGGGCGGTGCGGGCGATGGTGGGCAGTTTGCCGTCGCGCGGCGCGTTCAGGTACCACAGCAGGCCGCGGCTGACGGCGAGGTAGGCGACCGCCACCAGGACGACCTGGGGGGCGGTGGCGATGCTCCAGTGGCCGGGCCGCCAGGGGGTCTCGACGCTCGGGACCCGGCCGGACGCGCCGAGCAGCAGGGCGCCGGCGCCGATGCCGAGGATGTCCACCGCGCCGTGCAGCACGCCCTGGCGCCAGCGGTGCCGGCGGGCGATGCCGACCAGGACGACGACGGTGAGGGAGACCAGTCCGGCGGGCAGCCAGCCGTACAGCAGCAGGACGGCGAGGGTCAGGGCGGCGCCGGATCCGGTGCCGCCCCACCAGCGGGCCCGGCCCAGCATGACGAGGTGGCCGACGATGACGCCGGTGAGCAGGGCGAGCGCCCAGCCGACCGTGCCGTGCGGGAAGAGGGCGTGGTGGCCGGCGTAGGCGCGGTAGAACCCGGCGCCCAGGACGAACGCCGCGGCGGCGACGACGGCCGCGGGCAGCGCCGGCCAGGACAGGTGCCGCTCGGTGCCGGCGCCGGTCAGGCCGGGGGCGGCTTCGGCGGCCGGCGGGAGCGGGCGGGCGGGCTCGGTGGCCGCGCCCGGGCCGGCCGGGCGCGGGGCGGCGGGGCGCGGCCGTGCTCCCGTACGGCCCTCGGCCCACCCGGTCCACCGGTTCTCGCGCCGGGCCCCCGCACGGCGGCGCGGACGCAGCCGAGCGTCAAGGGCGGCGCTCTCGGTCGGTTCCATTCCCGTCCCTCTCACAGCCGGCGGTGCCCACGCCACGCGGTCCGATGCCCGACAACCCTCAGCGGCTCCGCGTCGAAGAAGCCCTCCCCGGGCCGGTCGAGGGCACGGAGATGCCCCGGCCGCAGCTGGGCACGGCGGGCGCACACCTCAACAGTAGGCCGCGGAAGGCTTCCACGGGCAGCGGTCGCCGACGGTCGCCCGAATGCGCCCGGGCCACCCGTATGCAACTGATATGCGCCGAACGGGTGGCCTTCAACCGCTACTCCTCGGTCGGAAGCGCGACTTCGGCCGCCGCTTCGGGGCCCTGCTCCAGCAGGATCTGGAAACCGTCCTCATTCAGCACAGGAACCTTCATCTGCATGGCCTTGTCGTACTTCGATCCGGGGTTGTCGCCCACCACGACGAACGAGGTCTTCTTCGAGACGGAACCGGTCACCTTCGCGCCCCGGCTCTGCAGTGCCTCCTTGGCGCCGTCCCGGGTGAAGTGCTCCAGCGTGCCGGTGACGACGACCGTGAGCCCCTCCAGCGGGCGCGGCCCCTCGTCCTCGCCGGGCGCCTCGTCCTCCAGCGGGACCCCGGCGGCCTTCCACTTGCGGACGATCTCGCGGTGCCAGTCCTCGGCGAACCACTCCTTGAGCGCGGCGGCGATGATCGGGCCGACGCCGTCGGTGGCCGCCAGCTCCTCCTCGGTCGCCTGCTCGATGCGGTCGACGGAGCGGAACTCGCGGGCGAGGGCCTGCGCGGCGACCGGGCCCACGTGCCGGATGGACAGCCCGTTCAGGAAGCGGGCCAGCGGACGGGACTTGGCCGCCTCGATGTTGGCCAGCAGGGCGAGGGTGTTCTTCTTCGGCTCCCCCTTCTGGTTGGCGAAGACCGTGACGACCTTGTCCTCGCCGGTCTTGGGGTCGCGCTTGGGCAGTCCGCTGGCCGGGTCCAGAACGTACGCCTTGATGGGCAGCAGCTTCTCCACCGTCAGGTCGAACAGGTCGCCCTCGTCCACCAGCGGCGGGTCGGCCGGCTCCAGCGGCCGGGTGAGCGCGGCGGCGGCCACCTCGCCGAAGTGCTCGATGTCCAGGCACTCGCGGCCCGCCAGGTACGACACCCGCTCGCGCAACTGCGCCGGGCAGGTACGGGCGTTGGGGCAGCGCAGGTCGACGTCGCCCTCCTTCATGGGCCGCAGCGGCGTACCGCACTCCGGGCACGCGTCCGGCATCACGAACTCCCGCTCGCTGCCGTCCCGCAGGTCGACCACCGGGCCGAGGATCTCCGGGATGACGTCGCCGGCCTTGCGCAGCACCACGGTGTCCCCGATGAGGACGCCCTTGGCCTTGACGACCTCCTGGTTGTGCAGGGTGGCGAACTCCACCTCGCTGCCCGCGACCGTGACCGGCTCCACCTGGGCGTACGGCGTGACCCGGCCGGTGCGGCCGACGCCCACCTTGATGTCGACCAGCTTGGTGTTGACCTCCTCCGGCGCGTACTTGTAGGCGATCGCCCAGCGCGGCGCCCGCGCGGTGGAGCCGAGCCGCCCCTGGAGGCGGATCTCGTCCAGCTTGATCACGGCACCGTCGATCTCGTGCTCGACGGAGTGCCGGTTCTCGCCGTAGTGCGCGATGAACTCCCGCACGCCGTCCAGGCCGTCGACCACGCGGTTGTGCGGGGAGGTGGGCAGGCCCCAGGTCTTCAGCAGGTCGTACGCCTGGGAGAGCCGGGTCAGGCCGGTGAAGCCCTCCAGGGCGCCGATGCCGTGCACCACCATGTGCAGCGGGCGGGTCGCGGTGACGCGCGGGTCCTTCTGGCGCAGCGAACCGGCGGCGGCGTTGCGGGGGTTGGCGAACGGCTTGTCACCGGCCGCGACCAGGCGTTCGTTCAGTTCGAGGAACTTCTCCATCGGGAAGTACACCTCACCGCGGATCTCCACCAGGTCGGGCACCTCCTCGCCGCCGAGGCGGTCGGGGATCTCCGCGATGGTGCGGACGTTCGGCGTGATGTCCTCGCCGGTGCGGCCGTCGCCCCGGGTGGCCGCGCGGGTCAGCCGGCCCTTCTCGTAGGTGAGGTTGACCGCGAGGCCGTCCACCTTCAGCTCGCACAGGAAGTGGTAGGTCTGGTCGCCCAGTTCCCGCGCGATGCGGTCGGCCCAGGCGGCCAGTTCCTCGTCGTTGAACGTGTTGTCCAGCGACAGCATCCGCTGGCGGTGCGCGACGGCGGTGAACTCCGTCTCGTAGGAGCCGGCGACCTTCTGGGTGGGCGAGTCCGGGGTGCGCAGCTCCGGATAGCGCGCCTCCAGTTCCTCCAGGGACTTCAGGAGCCCGTCGAACTCCGCGTCGCTGACGACGGGAGCGTCCTTCACGTAGTACCGGAAGCGGTGCTCCTCGACCTGCTCCGCCAGCCGCGCGTGGGTCTCGCGGGCCTCGGCGGGCACCGCTGTCGTCTCCGCTTGCTTGTCGCCGGCCACCGTGTTGTCCTCCGTTACTCAGGGTTGTCCGCGAGGGATCTCGCCGCCTGGACGCAGTGGGCGAGCGCCCGGCGCGCGTAGGCGGGGGAAGCGCCCGCCAGACCGCACGCCGGGGTCACCGTGACCGCCTCCGCGAGCAACCCCGGATGAAGCCCCAGCCTGCGCCACAGCGTCCTGACACCCATGACGCTACCGGCAGGGTCCGACAACGGGCCGTCCGTGCCCGGCACGACACCGGCGAACAGCCGCGTACCCGACTCGACGGCCTCACCGATCAGGTCGTCGTCACGCTCGGTGAGCAGCGCGAAGTCGAAGGAGACGGCCGCCGCGCCGGCCCGCCGCAGCAGCGCGAACGGCACGTCCGGGGCGCAGGAGTGCACGGTCACCGGCCCGCCGTCGTGCGCCGCGACGACGTCCCGGAGCGTGGCCTCCACGACCTGCCGGTCCACGGCGCGGTGGGTGCGGTAGCCGCTGGCGGTGCGGACCCGGCCGCGCAGCACGGCGGTCAGGGAGGGCTCGTCGAGCTGGAGGACGAGCCGGGCGCCCGGGACGCGCCGCCGCACCTCGGCGAGGTGCAGCCGCAGTCCCTCGGCGAGCGAGGCGGCGAGGTCCCGGCAGGCGCCGGGGTCCGACAGGGCGGCCTCGCCGTTCCTCAGCTCCAGCGCGGCGGCCAGCGTCCACGGCCCGACGGCCTGCACCTTCAGGTCGCCCTCGTAGCCCTGGGTGAACTCCTCCAGGGCGTCCAGGTCCTCGACGAGCCAGGACCGGGCCCGCCGGGTGTCCCGGCCCGGCCGGTCCCCGATCCGCCAGCCGCTCGGCTCCACGCGCGCGTACAGCTCGACGAGCATCCCGGCGGTCCGGCCGATCATGTCGGCGCCGGGCCCGCGCGCGGGCAGCTCGGCGAGGAACGGGAAGTCCTCGAAGCTGCCGGTGACGGTCTTGGCGGCCTCCCTGGCGTCGGTGCCGGGCAGGGAGCCCACGCCGGTGGCTCCCGGGAACCTGAACTGGCTGTTTTCGCTCACCAGGGAAGCCTACGGAACCCGGCGGCCCCGGTCGGTACGGGCCCGGGTCAGCTCCCCGGGCGGACCGACAGGTCGTTGACCTCCGCGTCCCGGGGCAGGTCCAGGGCCATCAGGATGGTCGTGGCGACGGACTCGGGGTCGATCCACTTGCCCGGGTCGTAGTCCTTGCCCTCCTGCTGGTGCACCTTGGCCTGCATGGGGCTGGCGGTGCGGCCGGGGTAGACGGAGGTGACGCGGACGCCGCTCGCGCGCTCCTCCTGGCGCAGGGCGTCGGCGAGGGCCTTCAGGCCGTGCTTGGAGGCGGCGTACCCGGACCAGCCGGCACTCGCGCTCAGTCCGGCCCCGGAGTTGACGAACACCACCTGGCCGCGGGCCGCCCGCAGCTGCGGCAGGAAGTGCCGGGTCAGCTCGGCGGGCGCGATCAGGTTGACGTTCAGCTGGTGGTGCCAGGACTTCGGGGTGAGGTCGCCGACCTGGCCCAGCTCGACGACGCCGGCGATGTGCAGCAGGGAGTCCACCCGGTCCGGCAGCGTCTGGTGGGAGAAGGCCCAGGACAGCTTGTCCGGGTCCGCGAGGTCGCCGACCAGGGTGCGGGCGCCGGGGAACCCGGCCGCCAGCTCCTTGGCGCGGCCCGCGTCGCGCGCGTGCAGCACGAGGGCGTCCCCGCGCGCGTGCAGCCGGCGGGCCACGGCCGCGCCGATGCCGGAACCGGCCCCGGTGATCACATGAGTAGCCATGGGGCCCATGCTCGCATCAGTGCCCGGCGAGCTGCTCCTCCAGGTGGGCCAGGGCGCCGGCGGGCTCGTCGGCGAAGAAGACCAGCTCGGCCAGCGGGCGGGGCAGGAAGCCCTCGGCCTCCATGCGGCGGAACTGCTCGCGCAGGCCGTCGTAGAAGCCCGCCGTGTTCAGCAGCACGACCGGCTTCTCGGTGCGGCCGTGCTTCTTCAGCTCCAGGATCTCGGTGGCCTCGTCCAGGGTGCCGGTGCCGCCCACCATGATCACCACGGCGTCGGCCTTCTCCAGCAGCAGCTTCTTGCGCTCGGCGAGGTCGGCCGCGATGATCATCTCGTCGGCGCCGGGCCGCGCCTTGTTCGCCAGGAACTCGACGGAGACGCCCAGCAGCCTGCCGCCCGCCTCCTGCACACCGTCGGCGACCACCTTCATCAGACCGCTGTCGGAGCCGCCCCAGACCAGGGTGTGACCGGCCTTGCCGATCAGTTCCGCGAACTGGCGCGCGGGGCGCGTGTACCGCTCGTCGAGGTCGGCGGCGGACAGGAAGACGCAGATGTTCATGGCTCATACCGTACGGCGCCCGGGCCGGGCGGGAAGAAGCGCGGTCCGTCCGGTGCTGTTCAGGTATGACCGATGGACACACGATCACGATCCAGAAGAGCGAGCGGCACGTGCGCGCGGTGCGCGACGGCCAGGTGCTCGCGGAGACCGACCGTCCGCTGGAGCTGCGCGAGACGGGCTGTCCGGTGCGGTACTACATCCCCGCCGAGGACGTACGCCTCGATCTGCTGACCCCCTCCGACACGCACACCGTCTGCCCGTACAAGGGCACGGCGTCCTACTGGTCGCTGCCGGACGCGGCCGACCTCGTCTGGGCGTACCCCGAGCCCAAGCCCGGCATGGCGGAACTGAAGGACCACTACTGCTTCTACGACACCGAGGTCTCCTGACCGTCCCGGGTACCGCCGTGTCGTGACCGGTGAGCGGGGTGCCGTGCGGCAGTCTGCACGGGCATGGACAAGAAGACGACTTCCCGCGACGGCACCCCGCTCGCGTACCACGTGACCGGCCACGGGCCGACGGTGATCCTGGTGAGCGGTGCGATGTCCACCGGCGGCACCCTGCTGCCCCTGGCCGAGCGTCTCGCGGAGCGCTGCACGGCCGTCGTCCACGACCGCCGGGGCCGCGGCGAGAGCGGCGACACGGCGCCGTACGCGGTCGACCGCGAGGTGGAGGACCTGGCCGCGCTGATCGACGCCGTGGGCGGCGAGGCGGCCCTGTGCGGGGTCTCCTCGGGCGGCGCGCTGGTCCTGCGCGCGGCGGCCGGCGGGGTGCCGGTGACCCGGGCGGCTGTGTACGAGGTGCCGTACGCCGACCACCTGGCGGACGGCCGGGCGCGCGCGGCGGCCTACACGGAGCAATTGACCGAGGCCCTGGCCGAGGGCCGGCGCGGGGACGCGGTGGAGCTGTTCCTGCGCCACACCGGCCTCGGCGAGGAGATGATCCTGCGCGCCCGCCAGTCCCCGATGTGGGCGGGCCTGGAGACGCTGGCGCCCAGCCTCGCCCACGACGACGCGGTCATGGGCGACGGCCTGCTCCCCCGGGACCTGCTCGCCGGGATCCAGGTACCCGTCCTCGCGGTCGCGGGCGGCGCGAGCCCGGAGTGGATGCACCGGGCCGGCCAGGCGGTCGCGGAGGCCGTGCCGCGGGGCACGTACCGCGTCCTGCCGGGCCAGACCCACATGGTGGAACCGGACGTGCTGGGGCCGGTGCTGGCGGAGTTCTTCGCCGGCCAGGGCCCTTCGTGACTCAGACCGCCGTCGCCGCCGTCGCGCGCGTGGTGGACGCGATCGTCGCCGAGCCCACCACGCGCGTGCCGTCGTAGAGCACGACGGCCTGGCCGGGGGCGACGCCGCGGACCGGCTCGGTGAAGGTCACGCGCAGTTCGCCGGCCACGAGTTCGGCGCTCACCTCGGTCTCGCCGCCGTGCGCGCGCAGCTGGGCCGTGTAGGTGCCGGGGCCGGTGGGGGCGGTGCCGCACCAGCGGGGCCTGATCGCGGTGAGCGCGGTGACGTCCAGGGCCTCGGCCGGGCCGACGGTGACCGTGTTGGTGACCGGGGAGATGTCCAGGACGTAGCGCGGCTTGCCGTCCGGGGCCGGGGTGCCGATCCGCAGGCCCTTGCGCTGGCCGACGGTGAAGCCGTACGCGCCCTCGTGGGTGCCCAGCTTGCTGCCGGACTCGTCCACGATGTCGCCCTCGGCCTTGCCGAGCCGCCGGGCCAGGAAGCCCTGGGTGTCGCCGTCGGCGATGAAGCAGATGTCGTGCGAGTCGGGCTTCTTGGCCACCGCGAGGCCCCGGCGCTCGGCCTCCGCTCGGATCTCCTCCTTGGTGGTGACCGTGTCGCCGAGCGGGAACATCGCGTGCGCGAGCTGCTTGTCGTCCAGCACACCGAGGACGTACGACTGGTCCTTGGCCATGTCGGAGGCGCGGTGCAGCTCGCGGGAGCCGTCCTCCTTGACGATCACCTTGGCGTAGTGGCCGGTGCACACGGCGTCGAAGCCGAGGGCCAGCGCCTTGTCCAGCAGCGCCGCGAACTTGATCTTCTCGTTGCAGCGCAGGCACGGGTTCGGGGTGCGGCCGGCCTCGTACTCGGCGACGAAGTCCTCGACGACGTCCTCGCGGAAGCGGTCGGCGAGGTCCCAGACGTAGAACGGGATGCCGATGACGTCGGCCGCGCGGCGGGCGTCGCGCGAGTCCTCGATGGTGCAACAGCCCCGCGCGCCGGTGCGGAACGACTGCGGGTTCGCGGAGAGCGCGAGGTGCACGCCGGTGACGTCGTGGCCTGCCTCCGCGGCACGCGCGGCGGCGACGGCGGAGTCCACTCCGCCGGACATGGCGGCGAGGACGCGGAGGGGGCGGGTGCGCTGCGAGGTGTCAGTCATAACCCTTCCAGGGTACGGGGGCGCGGGAACCTGGTCGGCCGGTTGTCCGTTGACGGTGGCATGGGGGCGACGACAGGTCCGGCGGGGGCGGGACCGCCCGCGGGTGACGGGGACCGGCGGCTGGGGCGGCGGGCCCTGCTGATCGGCGGGGCCGCGGCGGCCGTGGGCACGGCGCTGCTGGCCCGCGAGGAGCTGTCCCGGTCGTGGTGGCGGCTGCCCGGGGTGGACAAGCCGCGGGTGGCGGGTGCGGTGGACTTCCGGGGCGCGCGCTGGGTGGCGGCCTCGGCGGCGAACTACCGGCGGGCGGACCGGCCGGCCGACTACCCGGTGGACCGGGTGGTCGTGCATGTCACCCAGGGCGGGTACGCGTCGGCGGTGCGGGCCTTCCAGGATCCCGGGCACGGCGCGGCGGCGCACTACATCGTGCGCGCGGACGGACGGATCACCCAGCTGGTCCGCGAGCTGGATGTGGCCTTCCACGCGGGCAACCGGGAGTACAACGAACGCAGCGTCGGCATCGAGCACGAGGGCTTCGTGGACGACCCGGCGTCCTTCACCGACGCCCTGTACGCGGCCTCGGCCCGGCTGACGGCCGCGATATGCGGGCGCTACGGCATCCCCGTGGACCGCGAGCACGTCATCGGGCACGCCCAGGTGCCGGGCACGGACCACACGGACCCGGGGCGGCTGTGGGACTGGGAGCGGTATCTGCGCCTCGCCGGCGCCGGGCGGGCGGGAGTCCCTAGGTGAGCCCCGCCGCGCGGGCGCGCTCCACGGCCGGGCCGATCGCCTTCGCCACGGCCTCGACGTCCGCCTCGGTGGAGGTGTGGCCGAGGGAGAAGCGCAGCGTGCCGCGGGCCAGGTCCGGGTCGGTGCCGGTGGCGAGGAGGACGTGGCTCGGCTGGGCGACGCCCGCGGTGCAGGCGGAGCCGGTGGAGCACTCGATGCCCTGGGCGTCCAGCAGGAGCAGCAGGGAGTCGCCCTCGCAGCCGGGGAAGCTGAAGTGCGCGTTGGCGGGGAGCCGGCCGCCGGGTGCGGGGTCGCCGCCGAGGATCGCGTCCGGTACGGCCTCGCGCACGGCGTCGACCAGCCGGTCGCGCAGGCCGCCGACCTCCCGCGCGAACCGCTCCCGGCGCTCGGCGGCGAGCCGGCCGGCGACGGCGAAGGAGGCGACGGCGGGCACGTCGAGCGTGCCGGAGCGGACGTGCCGTTCCTGGCCGCCGCCGTGCAGGACGGGTACGGGGGTGTACTCGCGGCCGAGGAGCAGGGCGCCGATGCCGTACGGACCGCCGATCTTGTGGCCGGAGACGGTCATGGCGGCGAGGCCGCAGGCGGCGAAGTCGACGGGGAGCTGGCCGAAGGCCTGGACCGCGTCGGCGTGCAGCGGGACGCCGAACTCGGCGGCCACTTCGGCGAGTTCGCGGACCGGCATGATCGTGCCGATCTCGTTGTTGGCCCACATCACGGTGGCCAGGGCTACGTCGTCGGGGTCGCGGGCGATGGCCTCGCGCAGCGCCTCGGGGTGGACGCGGCCGTAGCCGTCGACGGGGAGGTACTCGACGGTGGCGCCCTCGTGCTCGCCGAGCCAGTGCACGGCGTCGAGGACGGCGTGGTGCTCGACGGGACTGGCGAGGATGCGGGTGCGGGCGGGGTCGGCGGCGGCGCGGGACCAGTACAGACCCTTGACGGCGAGGTTGTCGGCCTCGGTGCCGCCCGAGGTGAACACGACCTCGCTGGGGCGGGCGCCGAGCGCTTCCGCGAGGGTCTCGCGGGCTTCCTCGACCGTACGGCGGGCCTGCCGGCCGGATGCGTGGAGGGAGGAGGCGTTGCCCGTGATGCTCAGCCGGGCGGTCAGTTCCTCTGCCGCCTCCGGGAGCATCGGGGTGGTCGCGGCGTGGTCGAGGTAAGCCATGGTGAGCCCGATTCTACGGCGCCCCGGCGGCCGGGTCGGGCGGCGAGGGGAAGCCGGGCCGAGCGGCGCCGCGGGCCCGCCGGGCCCGCCCGCGCTTGCTCACAGGCTCCAGGACACCGTCCCGGTCATCTCCATCGCGGTCACCAGGACCACCAGGTCGGCGACGCCCAGGGCGAGGCCCAGGCAGGCGCGGCCCCGGCGGCCGGTGCCGCGCCACAGGGCGGCCAGGGCGAGGACGATGGCGACCGGGCCGAGGAAGAGGTTGAGGACGAGCAGGCCGAGCAGGCCGAGGACGAAGGACGCGACGGCCATGCCGTCGGCGTCCCGGGTGCGCGGACGAGTGGCGGTGCGGCCGGTGCCGGCCGGTGCGGTGAGGTGCATGGTGCTCAGCTCCCGTAAGTCTGCGTCACGGTCGGACGACGTGCCGTGGCGGTCAGTCGGACGACGTGCGGCGGCGGCCGTGGCGTTCGCGGAGTGCGAAGACGCCGAGCCAGACGGCGATGACGGCGGCCAGGACGGCGCTGACGGTCAGCGGCGCGTGGGCGACGGTGCCCAGCACCACTCCGAGCAGCATGAGCGCGGCGACGAGGAACAGCATGGGATCGAATCCCCCCTCCGGGATGCCTCGTGTTCGGCCGGTGTGAAGTTTGGGTGAACAGTTGTAGTAACAGTTGTTCACTGACTTTGAGTGTAGCGCTTCCCGCGGCTTTCCAATTCCGGAGAACAGTTGTTAACTGGATGACATGAGTCACACCCTCGGCGTCCGGCAGGCCCAGAAGCAGAAGACCCGGCAGGCGTTCCTCGACGCGGCGCTCGCCCTGCTGGAGGAGCAGAGCCTGAGCAGTCTGGGCCTGCGCGAGGTCACCCGGGCCGTCGGGGTCGCCCCGACCGCCTTCTACCGGCACTTCCGCTCGACCGCCGACCTCGGGGTGGCCCTGGTCGACGAGGCGCTGGGCAGCCTGCATCCGATGGTGCGGACGACGGTGTCCACGACGGGTGACAGCGAGGAACGCATCGCGCGCGCTGTTCAGTTGATCGCCCGTCATGTGGCCGAGTACCCCGCACACGTGCGTTTCATCGCCCGCGAACGGCACGGCGGCGTCCAGCCCGTGCGCGAGGCCATCCGGGCCCAGCTGCACCGGTTCGCCGAGGAGGTGCGGGCCGAACTGGCCAAGGACCGGGAGGCCGAGGGCTGGAGCGACGACGACCTGCTGATGCTCGCGCATCTCTACGTCGACCAGATGCTCATCACCGCCTCGCTGTTCCTGGAGGCGCTGGAGGCCCCCGAGGAGGAGCGGCAGCGGGTGACCCGGCTCGCCACCCGCCAGCTGCGCCTCATCACCCTCGGCCGCACCCACTGGCTGGACTGACCCGGCCGGGCCCCGGCCCGCCGCCCGGCCGACGGCAGCCCCTCAGCGCCCTCCGCCCCCACAGACCGGACCGACCCGGCCCCGCGCCACCCCCCACCCACCGCCCGTAGCCTGCGCCACCCCGCCTCGGCCCGCGCTCCCGCCCGACCCGACGACAGACCCCTCCAGCGCCCCCCGCACCCACGCACAAACGCCGGAACCCCGCACCCGACCGCCAGCCCTCTCAGCGTCAACCGCAGGCACCGACCGAAGCCCCGCCCGCCGCAGACCCCGCCCGCCGGCCGGAACCCCGCCCGGGCGCAGACCCCCTCAGCGCCAGCCGCAAGCACCGACCGGAGCCCCGTCCGCCCCCAGCCTTCGCCCCCACCACCGCCCGACCCGACGCCCCCCCAGCGACCCCCACACCCACGCACAAACGCCGGAACCCCGCACCCGACCGCCAGCCCTCTCAGCGTCAACCGCAGGCACCGACCGAAGCCCCTCCCACCGCAGACCCCGCCCGCCGGCCGGAGCCCCGCCCGGGCACAGACCCCCTCAGCGCCAGCCGCAAGCACCGACCGGAGCCCCGCCCGCCCCCGGCCTTCGCCCCCACCACCGCCCGACCCGACGGCAGCCCCCTCCAGCGACCCCCACACCCACGCACAAACGCCGGAACCCCGCACCCGACCGCCAACTCTCTCAGCGTCAGCAGCAGGCACCGACCGAAGCCCCTCCCACCGCAGGCCGCGCCCGCCGGCCGGAGCCCCGCCCGGGCGCAGGTTCCCTCAGCTCTCGTCCGCCGTTTCCCTCTCCCCGTGCAGCGCCAGTACCGCACGGGCCCCCGCCACCAGTTCCGCGCGGGCCTCGGGCGGGTCCAGGATCTCGACGCGGTCGGAGAGTCCGAGGAGCTGGCGTACCGCCCGGAGCGTCGGGTAGGCCAGCCGGGCGGTGACCCACGGGCTCTCCCCGTCGTCCTCGGGCTCCGCCGTCAGCTGGGCGGCGACCAGCCGCCGGAACATGTCGGCCAGCTCGCGCCGGACCCGCACGGTGACCTCGATGCCGGTGCCCCGCTCCTCCACCCATTGCCGCAACTCCTCCCAGACCTCGGCGAGTTCCACCCCGGGCCGGCGCCGTACGGGATCCGCCAGCAGCCGGGCCGAGCGCACCCGGTCGGCGCGGAACAGCCGGGGCCGGCCGCGCCGGTCGGCCACCAGGTACCAGACTCCGGCCTTGGCCACGAGGCCGTACGGATCGACGGTGTACGTCCGCACCTCCCGCTCCCCGCTGTGCCGGTAGCGCAGCCTGAGGCGCCGGTCGGAGAAGACCGCGTCCTGGAGCACCGCCAGGTCGGCGGACCGCTCCGGGCCGCTCTTCCAGCGGGTGGCGTCGACCAGCACCCGGCGGCTGGTGACCTCGGCGGCGGGGCGGTGCGGGGCCGGCAGCGCGGCCATGACCTTGCGCAGGGCCGAGGCGAGCGCCGCGTCCAGGCCCAGCGCGGCATGGGCGCCCTGCGCGGCCAGGACGAACAGGGCCCGGGACTCGTCGGCGGTCAGCCCCGTGACATCGGTGCGGAAACCGGCGAGGAGCCCGATGCCGCCGTGCCGGCCGCGTTCGGCGTAGACCGGGACCCCGGCGGCGGACAGCGCCTCCACGTCCCGGTAGATGGTGCGGACCGACACCTCCAGCCGCTCGGCGAGTTCGGGCGCCGGGACCCGGCCCCGGGTCTGCAGGAGCAGCAGGATCGACAGCAGCCGGTCGGACTTCACCGCGCCAGGGTGTCGCCGGGCGGGCCCCGTGGCAAACCTGACGGCGGATGTCAGGTTTCCCGGGGAACGTACTCGCGAACCGAACGGACCGCACCGCACCGCCCGCCGCGGCGGAGCCCACGCACCCGAAGGAAGGCCGGTCATGACCACCGATCCCCGCCCGCTGTACACCCGTGCCACCGCCCAGGCCGCCCGGCTGATCCGGACCGTGCGCCCCGAGCAGCTGACCGCGCCCACGCCCTGTACCGAGTACGACGTGCGCGCGCTGCTCGGCCATGTCGTCGGCGGCACCCGCCGGATCGCCCTCGTCGGCGAGGCGGGTGAGGCGCAGGGCGAGCCGCTGACCGCCCCGGACGTGCCCGACGACGGCTGGGCGAAGGCCTACGACGGGGTCCGGGAGCAGACCCTGAGGGCCTGGGAGAGCGACGAGCGGATGGCCTCGTCGGTGACGGTCCCCTGGGGGGAGGTCTCCGGGCGGGCCGCCCTGTCGGCGTACGTCATGGAGATCGTGACGCACACCTGGGACCTGTCCGAGGCGGTCGGCCGGCCGCTCGCGCTCGACCCGGAACTGGCCGATTTCGCGCTGGCCGCGGCCCGGCAGGCGCTGCCCGACGGGCCCCGGGAGGGCCGGCCCTTCGACGCGCCGGTGCCGGCCCCCGAGGAAGCCGGCCCCTACGAGCGGCTGGCGGCCTGGCTGGGGCGTACGCCGCTCAGCCGAGCCTGACCCGGGCCAGCTGGCGGGACTGCGCGACCAGCCGGTCCGCGCTGTCCCAGACCTCGGCGTCCTCCTCCAGGAAACCGCCGGCCAGGTTGCGGGTGGTGATCGACACGCGCAGCGGGCCGGGGGCCGGGCGGTGGCGCACGTGGACGGTGAGTTCCACGGTCGGCACCCAGCCCTTGAGGCCCAGTTCGAAGGCGGTGGGCGGCAGGGCGTCCACGGCGAGGAGCAGCGAGAGCGGGTCGGCGTCGCGGCCGTCGGCGAGGCCGAACCAGGCGCGCATCTCCCCCTTGCCGGAGGGGGTGCCGAGGGCCCAGCCGGTGGTGGCGGGGTCCAGCTTGATCATCAGCCGGTCGGCGATGGCGTTGCTGCCGTCGATCGGCGCCGGGCCGTCCTCGGGGCCGAAGCACCGCTCCAGCGGCGGGATCGCGGGCGGGGTGGCCGTCGTACGGACGTCGTCGGGGAGGGCGGCCAGGTCGCCGTAGGAGGCGAGGACGCGGATGCGTTCGACCTCGTTGCCCTCGTCGTCGTACTGGAACAGCGAGGCCTGGCCGGTGGAGACGGTGCGGCCGGTGCGGACGGTCTCGGTGCGCACGACCGCCGGGCCGGGCCGGGAGGCGGTCAGGTAGTGGGCGGTGATGGAGAAGGGGTCCGGATGCGGGAGGGTGTCCGCGAGGGCCCGGCCGAGGACGGCCAGCAGATAGCCGCCGTTGACGGCGCTGATGATGGTCCAGCCGGCCGAGAGGTCGATGTCGTAGACGCCGGGCTCGCGCCGGGTGACCGCGGTGTCGCGGTCGAACTCGCTGTCGCCGATCGCGGCCGGCGTGGCGGGTACGGTAGCTGCTTCTGCCATGCGCGAAACGCTACAACATGAAAATACTAAGCGGTAGCTTTCTGCCCCCCTGGTTCCGGGACGGCTACTCCTCCGTCTACTCCTCCGTCTACTCCTCCGTCACCGTCGAGCGCCGGTTCCACGCTCGCGGTGCCCGCCAGTGGAACCGCATCGCCAGCAGGCGCAGCACGAACGCCGTGAGGGCCGCGAGCCCGCTGGTGAACGGGGTGAGGATGTCGTAGCGGATGCACAGCACGACCATCGCGGAGCCCACGATCGCCGGGACCGCGTACAGGTCGCGGTCCCAGCGCAGCAGCGAGGGCACCTCGTTGGCCAGCACGTCCCGCAGCACACCGCCGCCCACGGCGGTGGCCAGGCCCAGCGTCGCCGAGGCGGTCAGGCCGAGCCCGTGGCTGTACGCCTTCGTCGTGCCGCTGACGCAGAACAGGCCGAGGCCGGCCGCGTCGAAGACGAGCACCGCCGCCTGGATGCGCTCCACGTGCGGGTGCAGGAAGAAGACGACGAGCGCGGCGAGCAGCGGGGTGACGAAGTACCCGAGGTCCGTGAAGGCCGCCGGGGGGACGGCCCCGATGACCAGGTCACGGAACAGCCCGCCGCCCAGCGCGGTGACCTCGGCGAGCACGGCGATGCCGAACACGTCGAAGTTCTTCCGGACGGCCAGCAGGGCGCCGGAGATCGCGAACACGAATATCCCGATCACATCGAGCGTGTGCTGGACGGAGGGACTGAAGAGTTGCTGGAGCTGCACCGTGACATTTTCACCCGCCAGCGCGCCCAGACCTTACAAAGCCAGGTCAGAGCGCAGGTTTCCCTGGTGTGAACAGCCAGGTGCGGAAGAGGTCGTCCAGTTGCCGCCCGCTGATCCGCTCGGCGAGGCGGACGAAGTCGGCGGTGGAGGCGTTGCCGTACCGGTGGAGTTCGGTCCAGGCGGGCAGCAGCCGGAAGAAGGCCGGGTCGCCGATCCGCTCGCGCAGCATCTGGAGCGTCATCGCCCCGCGCTGGTAGACGGCGGAGGCGAACATGGTGTCCCGCTCCGGGGCGCCCGGCCTGACCTGCCAGAACGCGGAGTCCGCGGGCCGGGAGTCGTATCCGGCGCGGAAGGAGTCGTGGGCGGAGCGGGTGCCCTGGTGCTCGGCCCACAGCCACTGGGCGTAGGTGGCGAAGCCCTCGTTGAGCCAGATGTCGTTCCAGTGCGCCACGCTCACCGAGTCGCCGAACCACTGGTGGGCCAGCTCGTGCGCGATGGTCGTCTCGCTGCGCACGGCCGAGTAGGCGGGCTTGGACTGCACCTCCAGCGAGAACCCGGCCTCCGGCATGTCGTCGACGATGGCACCGGTCTCCTCGAAGGGGTACGGCCCGAAGACCTGCGACCAGTAGTCGGTGACGGCGGAGGTGACGCCGTAGACGTCGACGTTGTTGCCGTTCTTCAGCACGGGGTCGATCGCCACGTAGACCGGGATGCCGCCGGGGGTCCGCCCGGTGCGCACGTCGAACTTCCCGATGGTGGCGGTGGCGAGGTAGGTCGCCATCGGCTTGGACTCCCGCCAGTGGGTGTACGTCGAGTCGCCCCGGTCGCGCGTCGACACCAGCCGGCCGTTGGAGACGGCGGTCAGGCCCTTGGGCGCCTTGATCCGGATGTCGTAGGTGGCCTTGTCGGCGGGGTGGTCGCTGGACGGGAACCAGGTGGAGGCGGCGTTGGGCTCGCAGGCGACGAAGACGCCGTCGGCGGTCTTCATCCAGCCGTAGTCGGAGCCGAAGACGATGGGCCCGCCGAGGGCCTCGGGCACACCGCCGTAGGTGACGGAGACGGTGAAGTCACGGCCCTCGGGCAGCGCCCGGCGCGGGGTGACGGTGACCTCGTCGCCGTCCCGGGTGAACCGGGCCCTCCTTCCGTTCACCTCCACTCTGGTGATCTCCAGTTTCTGGAGGTCGAGGTCGAAGGAGGAGAGGGTCTGGGTGGCGCGTGCGGTGAGGGTGGTACGGCCGTCCAGGCGGCCGGTGGCGGGGGCGTAGGCCACGTCCAGGTCGTAGTGGCGGGCGTCGTAGCCGCCGTTGCCGAGGCGCGGGAAGTAGGGGTCGCCGATGCCGGGGGCGCCCGGGGTGGGGGGCGCGGAGGCGGCGATGGCCAGGAAGGAGGCCGCCGCGGTGACGAGGACTCCGATACGTGCCGAACGGGAGAGTGCCATGGGTCGTCCCTCTCGAGCGTGCCGATCAGTGGTCGGACACGGACGACTCTGCACTCTCCCGTTCAAGCATGTACATGACTTTGCTCAGTCGTCATGCGTCAGGTGCCGGACGGCTCCTGGGAGCCGGTCCCGGTGGAGGGCTTGCCCGGCGTCTTCTTGGCCGCCTTCCCGGTCGCCTTGCCGGTCGCCTTGCCGGTCGCCTTCGGCGTGGACTTCGCGCCGGGGCCGGTCTTCTCCCCGGACGTCTCCGCCGCCGCGGCGGCCGCGGCGGCCTCGGGAGCCGGAGCGGTGTCGGCGGCCTCGGCGACGGCTTCGGCGGACGCGGCGGCCTTGGCGGACGCGGTCGCCTCGGCCGACCCGGAAGCGGGGGCCTCTTCGGGGGCCTCCTCGGAAGCCGTGCCCTTCGCGGCCGGCTCCTTCTCGACGGCCGGCTTCTCCTCCGCCGCCGGCTCCGCCTCGCCCGCCGGCGCCTTCTCCGCCGCCGGTTCCTTCACGGCCGCCGGCTTCTCCTCGGCCGTGCCGTCGGAGACGACCGTGTCCGGGACCAGCTCCGACGCCTTCTTCGCCGCCGACAGCAGGACGGTGTCCTGCGGGGCCTGGTCGGCGAAGTTCTCCGGGTGGTGGCAGGCGACCCGCTGGCCCGGCTTCAGCTCGACGAGCTGCGGCTCGGTCGTCCGGCAGATCTCCGTCGCCTTCCAGCAGCGGGTGTGGAACCGGCAGCCGGAGGGCGGGGCGATCGGGGAGGGCACGTCACCGCGGAGCAGGATGCGCTCGTTCTTCTGCCCCCGGCGCTTGGTGTCCGGCACCGGCACCGCCGACATCAGCGCCTTGGTGTACGGGTGCATCGGCGCCTCGTACAGCGAGGTGCGGTCGGCCAGCTCCACGATCTTGCCGAGGTACATCACCGCGATCCGGTCCGAGACGTGCCGGACCACGGAGAGGTCGTGGGCGATGATCACGTACGTCAGGCCCAGCTCCTGCTGGAGGTCGTCCATGAGGTTGACGACCTGCGCCTGGATCGACACGTCCAGCGCGGAGACCGGCTCGTCCGCGACCACCAGCTTCGGCTTCAGGGCGAGCGCGCGGGCGATGCCGATGCGCTGGCGCTGGCCGCCGGAGAACTCGTGCGGGTAGCGGTTGTAGTGCTCGGGGCTGAGGCCGACCAGCGACAGCAGCCGCTGGACCTCCTTCTTCACCCCGCCCTCGGGCTCCACGCCCTGGAGCCGGAAGGGCGCCGAGACGATCGAGCCGATGGTGTGGCGGGGGTTCAGGGAGCCGTACGGGTCCTGGAAGATCATCTGGATGTCGCGGCGCAGCGGGCGCATCTGTCCGCTGCTCAGCCGCGTGATGTCCCGGCCCTCGAAGGTGATCTTCCCGCCGGTCGGGTCCTGGAGACGGGTGATGACCCGGCCCATGGTCGACTTGCCGCAGCCCGACTCGCCGACCACGCCCAGGGTCTCGCCCTTGCGCACCTCGAAGTCGATGCCGTCGACGGCCTTCACGGCGCCGACCTGACGCTGCAGGATGCCCTTCTTGATCGGGAAGTGCTTGGTCAGGCCCTCGACCCTGAGCAGCACCTCGCGGTCCGCCGAGCCCTCGGAGGCCGGCGCCTGCTGGGGGATCGCGGCCTCGTCCGTCTTCTTGGTCTCACTCACAGCTTCGGCGCAATCTCTTCGGTCCAGATCCGCTGGCGGTCCTCGGTCGGGAGGTGACAGGCCGACCAGTGCCCGGTGCTCACCTGCTCCAGCTCGGGGCGCACCGTGCGGGTGACGTTCCCCTTGGGGATGTCCGCGTACGGGCAGCGCGGGTGGAAGGCACAGCCCGAGGGGACGTTGATGAGGCTCGGCGGCTGGCCCTTGACCGGGATGAGCCGTTCGGAGGTCTCGCGGTCGATGCGGGGCATCGAGCCGAGCAGGCCCCAGGTGTAGGGGTGCTGCGGCTGCTCGAAGACCTCGTCGGCCGGGCCGCGCTCCACGCACCGGCCGCCGTACATCACCAGGACCTCGTCGGCGATCTCCGCGACCACGCCGAGATCGTGCGTGATCATGATGACCGCGGAGCCGAACTCCTTCTGGAGGTCGCGGATCAGGTCGAGGATCTGCGCCTGGACGGTCACGTCGAGGGCGGTGGTCGGCTCGTCCGCGATGAGCAGCTCGGGGTTGTTGACCAGGGCCATGGCGATCATGGCGCGCTGGCGCATACCGCCGGAGAACTCGTGCGGGTAGCCGTCGACGCGCTTGGCGGGCTCGGGGATGCCGACCCGGTCGAGCATCTCGATGGCCCGGGTGCGGGCGACCTTCTTGCTGACGTCGTGGTGCACCCGGTACGCCTCGACGATCTGGTCGCCGACCTTGTAGTAGGGGTGCATCGCGGACAGCGGGTCCTGGAAGATCATCGCCATCTCCCGGCCGCGCAGCTTGCGCACCTCGTCCGGGGAGGCGGAGACCAGTTCCTTGCCGTCCAGCCAGATCTCGCCGGACATCCGCACGTTCTTGCCGCGCGCGCCGAGCCGGTGCAGGCCCATGATGGCCAGCGAGGTCACCGACTTGCCGGAGCCGGACTCGCCCACGATGGCGAGGGTCTTGCCCTTCTCCAGCGAGAAGCTGACCCCGTCGACGGACTTGACCAGGCCGTCGTCGGTCGGGAAGTGGACCTTGAGGTCGCGGACCTCGAGGAAGGCTTCGGAGGCCTTGGCGGGGGCGGACTCGCCCGCCGCGGTGCCGGTCTTGGAGAGTTCGGTCACGAGAGCCTCACCCGCGGGTCGGCGGCGGCGTAGAGCACGTCCACCACAAGATTTGCGATCACGACGAAGAAGGCGGCGAGCAGGGTCACGCCGAGGATCTTGGGCAGGTCGTTGTCGGTGATGCCCTGCACCGCGTACTCGCCGATGCCGTGCAGCGAGAACACGGACTCGGTGATCACGGCGCCGCCGAGCAGCAGACCGAGGTCCATGCCGAAGACGGTGATGATCGGGGTGAGCGCGGAGCGCAGCCCGTGCTTGACCACCACCCGGCGCTCGACCAGGCCCTTGGCCCGGGCGGTGCGGATGAAGTCCTCGTTCATCGTCTCCAGCATCCCCGAGCGGGTCAGCCGGGCGTAGATGGCGGAGTACAGCAGGGCGAGCGAACACCAGGCCAGGAAGAGGGTGTTGGCCCACTGCGCCGGGTTCTCCGTGAGCGGGACGTAGGTGCGACCGAAGATGGGGATCTGCACGGTGAAGAGCAGCTGCGCCAGCTTGCCCGTGAAGAACATGGGCAGCGAGACACCGGCGAGCGCGACGCCCATGAAGAGGCGGTCGAAGAACGACCGCGGCTTCAGCGCGGAGATCACGCCGACCACCACACCGGAGATGAGCCACAGCACGGCGGCGCCCGCGGCCAGCGAGGCCGTGATCGGGATGCGGGAGGTCAGCTCCGGCCAGACCGCCTGGTGGTTCTTGAAGGAGTAGCCGAAGCACGGCGCGTCGCAGTGCACCGTGGTCGGGCCGAGGTCGTACGTGGCGCCGGCCACGATCCCCTTGATGAAGTGCCAGTACTGGACGTAGACGGGCTGGTCCAGACCGAGGTTGTGCTTGACCGCGGCGATGTCCGCCTTCGACGGGCTCTTGCCGATGTACTGCTGTGCCAGCTGGTCCGCCGTCTGGCCGGCGAGTCGCGGCAGCAGGAAGAAGATGGCGAAGGTGACCGCGGAGACGACCAGCAGCAGGATCACTGCCGCGAACGTCCGGCGGAGGATGTACGAGATCACGGGGGCCGGCGCTGGTGCCCGCGGGCGGGGAGGCCCACGGGCACCAATGCCTTCACCTGCCTTCCGGGGCTGCTACTTCGACGCGACGCCGATGTTGAGGTAGTCGTACTGACCGCTGAAGGCCGCCGTGGAAACCAGGTTGGTGTAGTTCTGCGGACGGCCCAGCAGGACCTTGAAGTAGGTCAGCGGGACGAGGACGGCGTCGTCCATGGTCTTCTTGTCGATCTGGGTGTAGAGGCTGTTGCGCTCGCCGGTGTCCTGGGTGGCGATCGCCTTGCCCAGCAGCTGGTTGACTTCCTTGTTGTCGTACTGCGACAGGTTGGTGCTGCCGGACTGGCTGATCGCCTTGCCGTTCAGGATCTGCTGCAGGAAGCCGTAGCCGGAGGGCCAGTCGGCACCCCACTGCATCATCATCAGGCCGATGTTCTGCTTCTGGGTGAACTTCGGCACGCCGGCGTAGTCCGTGAAGTACTTGCCGGACGGGTACTGCTTGAGGCTGGCGTTGATGCCGACCTTCTTCAGCGAGTTGATGATCGCGGTGGCCGCGTCGATCTCCTGCGGACGGTCCGAGCGGGCCGTGATGTTGGTGGAGATCGAGGTCTTGCCGCAGGCCTTCAGCTGGTCCTTGGCCTTGGCGACGTCGCCCTTGCTGTCCTTGGTGGCGTAGGCGTCGGCCTTGGCGTAGCCCGGGATGTCCGGGGGCAGGACGGTGGAGGCGATCTCACCGCGGACCGGGCCGCCCTCGGCGGTCTGCACGGAGACCTTGTCGATGGCGTACTGCACGGCCTTGCGGCACTCGGGCTTGTCGAACGGCTTCAGCTTGCTGTTGATCGCCAGGTAGACGAGGCGGCCGCCGTAGGTGTTGTCCGTGTTGGCCTTCTTGGCCTCGTCGGTGAGCACCTCGGCCTGGGTGGAGGCCTGGACACCGGTGCCGACCAGGTCGATGGCGTTGCCGGCCGTGACGTCCTGGTCGATGGTCTCCGGGTTGACCTTCAGCTTGACGACGATCCTGTCCGGCAGCTGCTTGCGCAGCGGGTCGGTCTTCGGGTCCCAGTTCTCGTTGCGCACGAGCACGGCCTGCTTGCCGTCCTCGTAGCTCTGGAACTTGTAGGAGCCGGAGGACACGATGTGCTTGACGTAGTCGACGCCGGTGTCCTTCGCCTTGGGCACCGGAGCCGTCTGCGGGGTGGCGACCAGGTAGTCGAACTCCTGGAAGGCCTGCTTGAGGTGGAAGACGATCGTGGTGTCGTCCGGCGTCGCGATGGAGGAAAGGCCCTTGGGGTTCTTGTCCTTGTACGGGCCCTTGTACTTGTCGCCGCCGGCCATGAACTGCTGGAAATAGTTCGGGCCGAGGGAGAGCACGTCACGCGCGAAGTTGGAGCGCTCGACGGCGTACTTGACGTCCTTCGAGGTGATCGGCGTGCCGTCCTCGTACTTCAGGCCCGCACGCAGCTTGTACGTCCAGGTCTTGCCGCCGTCGCTGGGCTGGCCCTTGCTCGCCGCGAGGTCCGGGACGAGGGTGTTGCCCTCGTCGCCCGGGCCGGGCTTGAAGGTCATCAGCGGACGGGCGTACAGCCGGCTGAGGTTGTACATGTACGCGTAGTACGTGTTGCCCGGGTCGAAGGAGTCCGGGACGTCGGACATCTCGTAGGTGACCGTGCCGCCCTTCTTGTCCGACGCGTTCACGACGCCCTTGGTCGCGGCGTTGGCCCCGGCCGACTTGGTGCCGTTCTCGTTGGTGTTGTCATCGGCCTTGCTGCAACCCGAAAGAAACAGGCTGGCGGAGCCGATGGCCGCGATAGCGGCCAGCGCTGACCTTCGCATGATGGGCGCTTTCCCCTCCATTGATTGGAAAATTGTCGGACTCTCCGCAGCAGGCTTCAGCGGCTGCGCGGGTCGAGAGCGTCGCGGAGACCGTCACCGAGCAGGTTGAACGCCAGGACGGTGACGAAGATGGCGAGTCCGGGGATGATCATGTACTGGGGGTCCACCTGGTAGTAGGTGACAGCCTCGCGGAGCATGCCGCCCCAGGACGCCTGCGGGGGCTGGATGCCGACGCCGAGGAAGCTCAGCGACGCCTCGAAGATGATGTTGGTCGGGATCAGCAGCGTCGAGTAGACGATGATCGGGCCGACCAGGTTCGGCATCAGTTCCCGGAACAGGATGTACGGGGCCTTGGCGCCCATGCCCCGGGCCGCGTCGACGAACTCGCGCTCGCGCAGGGCCAGGGTCTGGCCGCGCACGATCCGGCCCAGATACGGCCAGTTGAAGAAGCCGATGACGAAGATGAGCACGCTCAGGTGGAGCGGCAGGCCGTTGAGGCCGAAGGCGCCGCCCTGGAGGGTGGCGGAGATGGCGATCGCGAACAGCAGGAGGGGGAAGGCGAGGAAGGTGTCCATCAGCCGGCTGATGATCGAGTCCACCCGCCCGCCGTAGTAGCCCGCGATGACACCCATGATCGCGCCGATGACGTTGGACAGGATGGTGGCGCCGAAGGCGACCACCAGCGACACCCAGGAGCCCTCCAGGATGCGGGTGGCGATGTCCCGGCCGAACTTCGGGTCCACACCGAGCGGGTGGTCCGCGCTCATGCCGCCCCAACTGCCCGTGGGCAGCGAGGTGTCCGGGGTGATCAGGTCCTGGTGGAAGGCGTTGGGGTCGAGGCCGAACACGGCCTGGATGGGGCGCGAGAGGACGGCGAGGAGGATCAGCAGGATCACGATGACGCCGCCGGCGACGGCGGCCTTGTCCTTCTTGAACCGGGTCCAGGCGATCTGGCCCAGGGAACGACCCTCGATCTGCCCCTTACCGGCACCCTCCAGCACAGCCTCCGGCTGTGCCTCGGCTGCCGCCCCGGTGGTCTCGATCGGTGCGGTCACGGTGAGCGACCCCTCTCGCCGGTGGTGACCGGCCTGCGCCTGCCGCGGATTGCGGCTTTGTCGACTTGCCATCGATCACAAGGCCGCGGCCTCGTGTCTGAGTCGCGAGTCTTCAGCGTGGTTGTGATCACCCGCCAGAGCTGACGGCGAAAGTATGCGCAACCGTGATGCAGTGCGGGGGATTCCGTTATCCGAACAGCGGGTAACGTCCCCCGGACGTGGGTCAGTTGGGACAGAACGGCGATTCCATGCGGTTCCGGACGTTCGGGTCGATGTCTACGCGCGCAGAAGCGACCCGATCCTATGGATTATGCGGCTCCGTCAATAAACCCGCTCGGCCGCCGAGTTGGTCAGTAGCCGCCGTGCGCCGGCGGATAGCCGTACCCGCCGGCCGGGGTCTGCGGCGGGGGCGGCACCTGGAGCGGGGGCTGCTGCGGCGGCACCGGGGCGTGCGCCTCGCGGTCGTAGAAGGGGCGCGCGTGGGCCCGCATCCACATCACCACCGGGTCGTAGCCGTCGGTCATGGCGACCGTCGAGACCGGCAGCCCCTCCGGGACCGCGCCGATGGACTGCTGCATCATGGCCCGCACCGAGTCCACCGCGGCGGGCGAGGTGTCGTACACGTCCAGCCCGATGGCGAGGTACGGCGCCCCGAGCGCCGGCTGCACCCAGGCGCGGCGCAGCGAGCGCAGCGCGGGGGTGCGGTGCGCGTTCTGCGCCAGCAGGGCGTAGAACTGCGGGATCTCGATGCCGGGTTCCGACAGGCGCAGCGGGCCGGCGGGCTGGCGGTCCAGACCGGTCGCGATGCGGCGCAGGTCCGGCCAGGGGATGCCGACGCCGCCGCCCGGGGCGTGCGGGTTGAGCCAGAGGCCGTAGTGGTCGGGGTAGAGGATGCGGGCCACGTCCAGGCCGTCGGCCACCTCGTAGGAACGGTTCCAGCCACTGGCCGACAGCTCCTGGGCGGAGGTGACGCAGGGGGCGTAGGGGAAGCCGTCCACCTCCATGGTCCCGTACTGGGCGTCCGGGGCGCCGGCCTGGCCGTGCCACAGGAACATGAAGACCTGGCCGGCGGAGGGGGTGGCGAGGGCGCGGAGCAGGGCCTCGTAGGCGTCGTAGCGTCCGGGCGTGACCTGGCGCAGCATGTGCTCGACGCTGCCGCTGTGGCTCGCGCTCACCTGGTGTGCCCCTTCTTTTCTGTGACCCGGCGTTTGAGCACAGCTTATGCGCCTACCGGCTCGGGGCCTTCGGTTCGCTCGCGTGTGCGGGTGCGTGGAGGGTTCCCCGCGCCCCTGCGGGGCTCGGGTCAGTGGCCGTACTGGTAGAAGGGGCGGACGTTCGTCTTCAGCCAGGTCGCCACCGGGTCGTCCGTGACGTCCAGGAGGACCAGGTTGACGGGCCACTTGACGGGGACCGCGGTCAGGGCCCTGCCGAGGGCCTGGAGGGGCAGGGCGCGCAGGTCTCCTTCCCACTGGGAGAGTTCGACGCCCACGAACAGCGCCGGGTCGGCCGTCTCGACGGCGGCCAGGCAGCGGCGGGCGGTGAGGACCACGCCGGTCTCGGCGAACTCGGCACGGGCGGCGGCGAGGAAGTCGACCGGGTCGTCCTGCCAGTCGGGCTCGAAGAGGCGGACCCGGCCGCCGGTGCCCGGGCCGTCGAGCGGGGTGCGGCCCACCCGGCACAGCTCGGCCACCGCCTCGGGCGGCAGCGGTATGCCGACCACGCCCTCGGGGTTGACGGCGATCCCCACCTGCGGGGGCAGACCGCGCGCGAACTCCACCGCCGGGGCGATGGTGTACGCCATGTGGGAGCCGGCCACCTGGCGCAGCTGTTCCTCGGAGCTGAACACCGGGACGTACGCCTGGCCGCCGATGTCCAGCGTCGGCAGGTCCAGCGGGCCGCTGTCCGGGCCCCCGCCGTTCGGCAGCGGGATCCACAGGAAGCTGCGGCCGAGGACCTCGACGATCCGGCCGCCCGCCGCGGGGATGCCGAGGGAGGCCGACAACACCTCCTCCAGCTCGTTGCCGGGCCAACCGCCGTGCGGGTGCGGGTGCGCCTGTGCCGGGAAGTCCGCCGGGAAGTCCATGTGCCTACCGCCTGCTGGGAACCACTGGTGTGACCATGAAGGCTAGCGGGTGGCGCCGACAGTGCCTCACCGAGTGAAGCCGACGCGGACGAGGACGTCCGCCGCGTCCCGGTCCAGCAGCACCGCCGCACCGCAGCCGGCCGGCAGTCTCCCCTTCTCCACCGCGCGCAGCAGCCGGGCGGTGGTGCGGCGGTGACGGCCGAAGGCGTAGCGGGAGACGCCCCGGCCGCGCTCGCGCTGGCCCTGCCGGGCCGTCTCGGGGCTGACGTCCAGGAGCAGCAGGTGCAGGGTGCCGCCCCGGCGCCGGGCCTCGCGGGCCAGCCAGGCGCGCACCCACGGCTGGGTGCCGCAGTCGTGCACGACGAGTCCCTCGCCGGTGCGCAGGGCCCGGCGCAGTCCGGCGTAGTGGGCGAGGCGGACCAGGGGGCGGTAGAGCGCGTAGGGCAGGAAGCCGGGGACGCGGGCCTGCCAGTGGTCGCGGGTGTCCTGGGAGTCGACGCGGCGGCCGGTGACCGCGCGGCGCATCAGGGTGGACTTGCCGCTGCCGGGCAGGCCGGTGATCACCACCAGGTCGCGGGGGCCGAAGAGGAGGGCGTGCGGGCTGCGCCCGGCCCGGTCGCGCAGGTCGCGGACGACCGGCGCGGGGCGGTCCGCGCCCCGCTCGCGGGCCGCCGCGGAGGGCTGTCCCGGCACCGCGGGACCGGCGTGGGCGGCGTAGGCCGAGGTCCTGTTCACCGTGATCGTCCTCCCGGGGGCTCGGTCGATCCCCTGCCCGTTCTGTGTAAAGAGAAGGTAATGGAGAACGGTCGGCGGTTCGTGTGCGTACGGCCACAGGTCGGTCACAACCGGCGTGCTCTGGATGGCCGGGGTGCGGCGTGCAATGATGAGCCCGCCAACTGCATACCGGCCGTTTGAATCCGCGCGGGAGAGTCCCCGGGCCCCCTCGGGGCCGCCTGGGGCGCCGAAGGAGCAAGTCCCTCCCTTGAATCTCTCAGGCCCCGTTACCGCGCGGGCGAGGCACATCTGAAAAGCGGGCCGCCGCCGTCGGCGGTCCCACCCAAGGTGCAAGCCGGCGATCGTCCCCGTGGCGGTCGTGGCGAACCTCTCAGGTCCCGATGACAGATGGGGAGGAACGTTCCTCGCCCGTCCTTTGCCCTGGGAGACGACCGACCGATGAGCAGTACCGAACTCCGTCATACCGCGCTCGACGCCGTGCACCGCTCGCTGGGCGCGACGATGACCGACTTCGCCGGCTGGGACATGCCCCTGCGCTACGGCTCCGAGCGCGACGAGCACACCGCCGTGCGCACCCGGGCCGGTCTGTTCGACCTGTCCCACATGGGCGAGATCACCGTGACCGGCGCCGAGGCCGCCGCCTTCCTGAACTTCGCCCTGGTCGGCAACATCGCCTCCGTCGGCGTCGGCCGCGCCCGCTACACCATGATCTGCCGGGCCGACGGCGGCATCCTGGACGACCTGATCGTCTACCGGCTGGCCGAGACCGAGTACATGGTCGTGGCCAACGCCTCCAACGCCCAGGTGGTGCTGGACGCGCTCACCGAGCGCGCGGCCGGCTTCGCCGCCGAGGTCCGTGACGACCGGGACGCCTACGCGCTGATCGCGGTGCAGGGCCCCGAGTCCCCCGGCATCCTGAAGTCCCTGACCGACGCCGACCTGGACGGCCTGAAGTACTACGCCGGCCTGCCCGGCACGGTGGCCGGCGTCCCGGCGCTGATCGCCCGCACCGGCTACACCGGCGAGGACGGCTTCGAGCTGTTCGTGAAGCCGGAGCACGCCGTCGCCCTCTGGCAGGCGCTGTCCGAGGCGGGCGAGGGCGTCGGTCTGGTCCCGTGCGGGCTGTCCTGCCGGGACACGCTGCGCCTGGAGGCGGGCATGCCGCTGTACGGGCACGAGCTGTCCACCTCCCTGACCCCCTTCGACGCCGGGCTGGGCCGCGTGGTCAAGTTCGAGAAGGAGGGCGACTTCGTGGGCCGCGCGGCGCTGGCCGAGGCCGCCGCCCGGGCGGAGCAGAACCCGCCCCGGGTGCTGGTCGGGCTGGTCGCCGAGGGCCGCCGGGTGCCGCGCGCCGGGTACGCCGTGGTGGCCGGCGGCGAGGTGATCGGCGAGGTCACCTCCGGCGCCCCCTCCCCCACCCTGGGCAAGCCGATCGCCATGGCCTACGTCGACGCGGCGCACGCGGCGCCGGGCACCGAGGGCGTCGGCGTGGACATCCGGGGCGCCCACGAGCCGCACCAGGTCGTGGCGCTGCCGTTCTACAAGCGCCAGAAGTAGCCGCCGGGCGCACGCCCGCGGGTCCCGGTCCCCGGTCCCGCGGCGGTCCGTGACCCTGCGCACATTCGCCCGCTCACCAGCGGTTTCCCACGTCCCCCCGTCACCATCACTCCCGCGCGTACAGGAGAATTCAGGCCATGAGCAACCCCCAGCAGCTGCGCTACAGCAAGGAGCACGAGTGGCTGTCGGACGCCGAGGACGGCGTCTCGACGGTCGGCATCACGGAGCACGCGGCCAACGCGCTCGGCGATGTCGTCTTCGTCGAGCTCCCCGAGGTCGGCTCCACGGTGTCCGCGGGCGAGTCCTGCGGCGAGCTGGAGTCGACGAAGTCGGTCTCCGACCTGTACTCGCCGGTCACCGGTGAGGTCACCGAGGTCAACGAGGACGTCGTCAACGACCCGTCGCTGGTGAACTCGGCCCCCTTCGAGGGCGGCTGGCTGTTCAAGGTACGCGTCACCGAGGAGCCGGCCGAGCTGCTCTCCGCGGACGAGTACACCGCCTTCACCGCCGGCTGAGGAGTCGTAGTCCCATGACTGTCCTGAACACGCCCCTGCACGAGCTGGACCCGGAGATCGCCGCCGCGGTCGACGCCGAGCTGAGCCGCCAGCAGTCGACGCTGGAGATGATCGCCTCCGAGAACTTCGCGCCGCTCGCGGTCATGGAGGCGCAGGGCTCGGTCCTCACCAACAAGTACGCCGAGGGCTACCCGGGCCGCCGCTACTACGGCGGCTGCGAGCACGTCGACGTGGCCGAGCAGATCGCCATCGACCGGGTCAAGGAGCTGTTCGGCGCCGAGTACGCCAATGTGCAGCCCCACTCCGGCGCCTCCGCGAACCAGGCGGCCCTGTTCGCGCTGGCCCAGCCCGGGGACACCATCCTCGGCCTGGACCTGGCGCACGGCGGCCACCTGACCCACGGCATGCGGCTGAACTTCTCCGGCAAGCAGTTCGACGTGGTCGCCTACCACGTGGACGCCGAGACCGGCCTGGTCGACATGGCCGAGGTGGAGCGGCTCGCCAAGGAGCACCGCCCCAAGGTGATCATCGCGGGCTGGTCGGCGTACCCCCGGCAGCTGGACTTCGCCGAGTTCCGCCGGATCGCCGACGAGAGCGGCGCGTACCTGTGGGTCGACATGGCGCACTTCGCCGGCCTGGTCGCCGCGGGTCTGCACCCGAACCCGGTGGAGTACGCCGACGTGGTGACCTCCACCACCCACAAGACGCTCGGCGGCCCGCGCGGCGGCATCATCCTCGCGAAGAAGGACTTCGCGAAGAAGCTGAACTCCTCCGTCTTCCCGGGCTTCCAGGGCGGTCCGCTGGAGCACGTGATCGCGGCCAAGGCCGTGTCCTTCAAGGTCGCGGCGGGCGAGGACTTCAAGGAGCGCCAGCGCCGTACGGTGGAGGGCGCCCGCATCCTCGCCGAGCGGCTGACCGCGGCCGACGCGCGCGAGGCCGGGGTGAACGTGCTGTCCGGCGGCACGGACGTGCACCTGATCCTGGTGGACCTGCGCGAGAGCGAGCTGGACGGACAGCAGGCCGAGGACCGGCTGCACGAGGTCGGCATCACGGTCAACCGCAACGCCGTCCCGAACGACCCGCGCCCCCCGATGGTCACCTCGGGTCTGCGCATCGGCACCCCGGCGCTGGCCACCCGCGGCTTCACGGCCGAGGACTTCGCCGAGGTCGCCGACGTGATCGCCGAGACGCTGAAGCCGTCCTACGACGCCGAGGCGCTCAAGGCACGGGTGAAGGCGCTCGCCGACAAGCACCCGCTGTACCCGGGTCTGAGCAAGTAAGTCACCTTTCGCGGGGCACCGCGCACACTGGGAGTACCGGTGTGCGCGGTGCCCGCGCCCCTGTACCGCCCTTTTTGCACCACCCTGTCTTGAGGAGTCCCCCGTGGCCATCTCGGTCTTCGACCTGTTCTCGATCGGCATCGGCCCGTCCAGCTCCCACACGGTCGGCCCGATGCGCGCGGCGCGCATGTTCGCCCGCAGGCTGCGCAACGAGGGTCTGCTCGACCGGGTCGCGTCCCTGCGCTGCGAGCTGTACGGCTCCCTCGGCGCGACCGGTCACGGCCACGGCACCCCGAAGGCGGTGCTGCTGGGCCTGGAGGGCGCCTCGCCGCGCACGGTGGACGTGGAGGCGGCCGACGAGCGGGTGGAGCGGATCCGGCAGGCCGGGCGGATCTCCCTCCTCGGCACGCACGAGATCCCGTTCTCCTGCGACGACGACCTGGTGCTGCACCGCCGCAAGGCGCTGCCGTACCACGCGAACGGGATGACCCTGTGGGCGTACGACGACTCGGGCGCCGAGCTGCTGACGAAGACCTACTACTCGGTCGGCGGCGGCTTCGTGGTGGACGAGGACGCGGTGGGCGCAGACCGGATCGTGCTGGACGACACGGTCCTGAAGTACCCGTTCCGCACCGGCGACGAGCTGCTGCGCCTGACGAAGGAGACGGGCCTGTCGATCTCCTCGCTGATGCTGGAGAACGAGCGGGCCTGGCGCACCGAGGAGGAGATCCGCGCGGGCCTGCTGGAGATCTGGCGGGTGATGCGCGAGTGCGTCCAGCGCGGCATGTCCCGGGAGGGCATCCTGCCCGGCGGACTGAAGGTGCGCCGCCGCGCGGCCGTCTCGGCCCGCCAGCTGCGCGCCGAGGGCGACCCGCTGGCGCACGCGATGGAGTGGATCACGCTCTACGCCATGGCGGTGAACGAGGAGAACGCGGCCGGCGGCCGGGTGGTGACGGCCCCCACGAACGGCGCGGCCGGCATCATCCCGGCGGTGCTGCACTACTACATCGACTTCGTGCCGGGCGCCGACGAGGACGGCGTGGTCCGGTTCCTGCTCGCCGCCGGCGCGATCGGCATGCTGTTCAAGGAGAACGCCTCCATCTCCGGCGCCGAGGTCGGCTGCCAGGGCGAGGTGGGCTCCGCGTGCTCGATGGCCGCGGGCGCGCTCGCCGAGGTGCTCGGCGGCTCCCCCGAGCAGGTGGAGAACGCGGCCGAGATCGGCATGGAGCACAACCTGGGCCTGACCTGCGACCCGGTCGGCGGCCTGGTCCAGATCCCGTGCATCGAGCGCAACGGCATGGCCGCGGTGAAGGCGGTCACGGCCGCGAAGATGGCGATGCGCGGCGACGGCTCCCACAAGGTGTCCCTGGACAAGGTCATCAAGACCATGAAGGACACCGGCGCGGACATGAGCGTGAAGTACAAGGAGACGGCCCGGGGCGGGCTGGCGGTGAACATCATCGAGTGCTGAACCGGTACGATTTCCGGCCACACCGTCACAAATAGCTTTATTTGCCTCACTCAGCGCTACGATCGAGGGCGTGATCGACCTGTACCCCGCGCTGTGGGGGCTGCTCGGCAGCAGTGTGGCCGAAGCACTCAACCTCTCGGCGCTGATGCGTCCGACGGGTCCGCGCAGCCGCTGGCGCTGGCCCTGGCGCACCCGTGCCGACCGGCCGGTGATGCTCGTGGCCATCGGGCTGCGGCTGTTCGCGGGGTTCGGGCTCACCGCGGCGCTGGGGAACTCCGGTCAGCTGCCGAACGCGACCGCCGCGTTCGCCGTGGGGGTGACCACCCCGCTGGTCGTCGCGAAGTTCTTCCAGGCGATCCCGATCACCGGCGCGGGCGCGGGCCAGCAGCCCGAGCCCCCGCTGCCCACCGCCCGGCAGGCCGGCGCGGATGCCGAGGAGGCGCTGTCGCAGCCGAGGGGGTCCAGTGCTGCGAGCTGACAGCGCGCTCGGCCGTCTGGTGCTGGCGCTGGCCGTCCGCCCTGCCGATCTTCCGCCGGTGCGGCACGCGGGCCCCGGCACGCGGCTGGCCGCCGCCCTGGGGACCCGCCCGGTGCCGCTGCCCGCGGCCCCGGCGCGGACGCGGCCGCGGTACCGGCCGGCGTTCCGGGGGCGGTGGCTGCCGGGGCTGCTCACCACCTGGCTGGTCGCCCTGACGTGTCTGACGGCCGCCGCGGTGCTGCCGGGTCCCTGGCAGGGGGTCGTGCCGGAGCGGGCCCGGACGCCCGGCCCGGAGCACTGGAGCCTGACCGCCGCCGGCCGGCTCGGTCCGCGCGGGCGGGCCGAGGCGCTGGCGTTCACCCCGGACGGCCGGCTGCTGGTGACGGTCACCCGGTCCTCGGCCAGCACCTGGGACGTGGCGGATCCCGGGCGTCCCGAGCGGGTCCCCGTCCCGGCGGGCGTGCGCCGGGTGACGGCCGTCACGACGAGTCCCGACGGCCGCACGCTGGTGGCGGCCGGGGGGGCGGACGTACGCGCGCTCGCGGTCGGCTCGGGGGCGGCCCGGTGGTCCGTGGAGGGTGCCCCGATGGAGGTGAAGGCGGTGGCGGCGGCCGGGGACCGGGTCGTGTTCGCCGGCGCGGGCTCGGCCGGGTCCGCCCGGCTGGCGGAGCTGCGCCCGGACGCGGGGCGGCCGCTGCGGCTGACCCCCCTGAGCCGGCTGCACCAGGGGGTCGCGGCCGCCCAGTTCTCCGCCGACGGCCGTACCCTCGCCGTCGCCGGCACCGAGGGGGCGGTGCGGCTGTGGGACGTGTCGGACCCGCGCCGTCCCGAGGCCGCGGGGCCCGCCTTCGGCGGCCCCGGGGAGCGGGCGACCGCGCTCGCCTTCAGCCCCGACGCCCGGCTGCTGGCCACCGTGGACGCGACGCGGACCGTGCGGCTGTGGGACGTGACCGACCGGGCCCGGCCGCGCCCGCTGGGACGTCCGCTGGGCAACGGGGCCGAGCGGGTCACCGCGCTCGCCTTCAGCCCGGACGCCCGGCTGGTGGCCACCGTGGGGGCCGACGGGACGGCGAGCCTGTGGTGGCGCTCGTCCGGTACGGAGGCTGATGTTCCGCCAGGGGCTACCGCGCGGTAACCGACCAGCCCTACGCTGCCGTCAACTCGGCGTCAGTGAAAGGGAGTTCGGGAATGCGCGGTTTCAGACGACTGGCGGTGCTCACGGGAGCCGCCGCGGTGCTGGCGGTGGCGCCGGTGGACGCCCACGCGGCGTCGCCGAAGTTCTCCGAAACGACGGCCATCGGTACGCACAACGCGT
This sequence comes from Streptomyces sp. NPDC038707, assembly GCF_040636485.1. Classification (NCBI taxonomy): domain Bacteria; kingdom Bacillati; phylum Actinomycetota; class Actinomycetes; order Kitasatosporales; family Streptomycetaceae; genus Streptomyces; species Streptomyces sp. NPDC038707. The sequence continues at coordinate 31,978 of NZ_JBEZUP010000034.1, read as the reverse complement.
ACGAGAAGGACAAGTACCCCTACTTCGCCCAGGCGTTGGACTCCGGCGCCGCACTGCTGGAGCTGGACGTCTACGTCGACAGCATCAGCCACCGCTGGCGGGTCAGCCACAGCAATCCGCTGGGCAACGACAACAACTGCGAGGCCGCCAGGACGCCGAGCGAGCTGTACGGCAAGAGCCGTAACCAGGACCTCGGCAGCTGTCTGGACAACATGGCCGCCTGGAACCAGCTCCACCCCGACCATCCGCCGATCGTCGTCAAGGTGGAGATGAAGGCCGGCTTCAACGACAAGGCGGGCATGGGACCGGACGAGTTCGACACGCTCGTCGCGCAGAAGCTGGGCAGCGCGGTCTACAAACCGGCGGATCTGCTCGGCGGCCGGTACGCCACGCTGGACGCGGCGGCGCGGGCCGACGCCTGGCCGGCCCGGGACTCGCTGCGGGGCAGGTTCCTGTTCGACCTGATCCCCGGCACGGTGGAACAGGCCAACCCGTTCGACAGCTACTGGACGGACGAGGAGTACGGCGACCATCTGCGCGACCTGTACGCAGCCGGGAACATCTCCGCTGCCCAGGCCTTCCCCGCCGTGCTGGGCGCGGCCGGCGGCGACCCGCGCGCCAGCCGGTACGACGCCTCGATCCGCCCCTGGTTCGTGTTCTTCGACGGCGACGCGGCGACCTACGTCACCGCCGGCTACGACACGTCGTTCTACTCCGCGAACCACTACATCCTGATCGCCACGGACGCCCACAACGTGTCCCCGGCGATCTCCTCCACCAATCCCACGGACGCCGAAGTCGCGTCAAGACTGGCCCTGTTGGCCAAGGGCCATACGAGCCTGATCACTTCGGACTGGTCGGCCAAGTCCGCGGCCGTTCTCGGTTCGGTGACGGCCCGGGGCTGAAGGTTCCGGCCACGGGCGCACCGGGCACAACCCCTGCATGCTCCATGGCATCGACGTCAGCGCCTTCCAGTCCCCCTCCTACGCCACGGACGGTCTCTCCTTCGTCTTCATCAAGGCGACGGAGGGCCGTTCGTACGTCAATCCCAGACTCGCGGCCCAGACCAAGCGCGGGCGTGACGCGGGCCTGGTCGTCGGCTTCTACCACTTCCTGTGGCCGGGCCACATCACCGCCCAGGCCGAGTACTTCCTGCGGCACACCCCGGAACGCCCCGGCGACGTCCTCGCCGTCGACTGGGAGAACACCGGCGAGGGGACGCACGCGAGCAACGCGGAGAAGGACCGCTTCCTCCGCAAGCTGAAGGAGTCCCGCCCGGACAACCGGGTGGTGCTCTACTGCAACCGCCACTTCTGGCTCAACATCGACACCACGTCCTACGCCGGGGACGGCCTGTGGATCGCCGACTACGTCTCCGCGGGCAAGCCCCGGATCAAGGCCAAGTGGCGGTTCCACCAGTACACCAGCGAGCCCCACGACAAGAACGTGGCCCATTTCGCGGACAAGGACGACCTGCGCGACTGGGCCACGCCCTAGGAACGGCGCCGGGCTCCTCAGTACCGGAAGTCCGCCGGGCGCTGCGGGGACGCCTGGGCCAGCGCTGCCCGTACCGCGTCCGCGCCGGCCCGCAGGCCGTAGACCGGGGTGTCCGGCTGCTGGCGCCAGGAGTCGTCGATGCCGCCGGTGTCGACCGTGTCGAAGCCGAGTTCGTCGATCAGGGCGCGCACCTTCGCCTTGGCGGCCTCGTCGTCCCCGGCGACGGGCAGCGCCATCCGGTCGGGGTGGCCGGCGGGCAGCGGGCGGTCCAGGATGTCCTGGGCGTAGGTGCCGTTGAACGCCTTGATCACGGGGTGGCCGAGGTGCTGCTCGACCCAGCGGCTCTCGGTCAGTCCCCCGTCCTCGATGGCGTCGATCCGGCCGTCCCGCTGCTTGGGGTAGTAGTTGTTGGTGTCGATCACCGCGACGCCCTCGGCGGCCCCGTCCAGCAGTCCGGCGGGCAGGTCCGGGACGGCCTTCAGGGGAACGGTGACGACGACGACCTCGGCGCCCTCGGCCGCGTCCTCGGCGCGCACCGGGGTGGCGCCGGTCTCGGCCGCGAGGTCCTTCAGTGTCTCGGGGCCGCGGGAGTTGGCGACGGAGACGTCGTGACCGAGGGCGGTGAGCCGTCGGGTGAGGTTGCCGCCGATGTTTCCCGCGCCGATGATGCCGATCTTCATGGCCGACCTTCCGGATGTTCATGCACGTGCATGCGCCTGTCGTCCGGGTCAACCGCGCCGGCCGCCGGCGTATTCCGGCCGCCGTACCACCGGGGGGCGACGGCCGCGGGCGTCCTCAGACCCGTACGACGATCTTGCCCGTGTGGGTGTTGGACTCCATCAGCCGGTGGGCGTCCGCCATGCGGTCCAGGCCGTCGAAGACCTCGCCGATCACCGGGCGGAGGGTGCCGTCGGCCAGGCCCGAGGCGAGGTAGTGGAGGGCGCGGTCGCGGCCTTCCGGGGTGCCCGTGAGGACGAGGTTGCTGTAGCCGTGGACGGTCAGCGGCCACTGCAGGGGGAGTTCCGCGGGACGGTCGGACAGCCAGCCGTAACTGATGAGCAGGGCGTCCTCGGCCGCCGCCGCGCCGAGTTCCCGCAGGTGGGGCCCGCCGATCGCGTCCAGGACGATGTCGGCGCCCCGGCCGCCGGTCAGCCGCCGGGTCTCCTCGGCCACCTCCTCGCGCCCGGTGACGATGACGTGCTCGGCGCCGAGGTCGAGCAGCGCCTGCCGCTTGGCCTCGGTGCGGGTGGTGGCGATCGGCACCGCCCCGGCCCGCCGGGCCACCTGGATCGCGGCGGTGCCGACCCCGCTGGACGCCCCGGTGATCAGCACCCGGTGGCCGGCCGTGAGCCGGCCCCGCTCGACCAGGGCGCCGTAGGCCGTGGTGTAGGTGAGCCAGACGGCGGCGGCGGTGACCGCGTCGACGCCGGCCGGGCGGGGCACCAGCGCGGACTGCGGCAGCAGCACGTGATCGCCGTACACCCCGTGGGTGCTGAGGTGGAAGTTGGCCGCCGACAGCACGGCGTCGCCCGGCGCGAAGGCGGTCACCTCCGAGCCGGCCGCCGTCACCTCGCCGGCCGCCTCGTAGCCGTTGCGGGAGCCGGGCAGCGTCGGCTGGTAGAAGTAGGTACCGGTGCGGAGCATCGCCTCGGCGCGGTTGAGGCCCAGCGCCTCGACCCGCACCAGGACCTCGTCCGGGCCGGGCGCGGGCAGGACGGTCTCCTCGACGGTGAAGACGTCGGGGCCGCCGGTCTCGTGAAACAGCACTGTGCGTGCGGTAGTTGACATGCCGTCGACGCTACGGCGCCCCTGTGAGACGTTCCATGTCCCTCGGTCTTGGTTTTCTGTCCGATCGTCTTCCCCGGGCGGACCCCTCCGGCTAGGGTCGCCGCATGGACGTGCTGAGCGATGTCGTCGCCGCCATGCGCACCGGCCGGCCGCACTCCGCGCGCCGCTACAAGTACGCGCCCTGGGGCCTGAGATGGGGCGACTCCGACGAGGCCGGGTTCCACGTGGTCCTGCGCGGCACGGCCTGGCTGCTCCCCCGGGACGCCGAGCCGGTGGCGCTCGCGCCGGGCGATGTCGTCTTCCTCGCGCACGGGCAGGGGCACGGGCTGGCGAGCGGCCTCGACGTGCCCCTGCGGGACGCGCGGATGCTGCCCGACGGCACCTGGGACGGGCCGCCCGAGCCGGCCGGCGAGGGCTGCCCGGACACCATCACCCTGTGCGGGACGTACCGGCTGGACCGGGACCGCTCGCACCGGCTGCTGGCGGAGCTGCCCGAGGTGGTGCACCTGCCCGCCCGGGTAGGCGGCCACCGCTCGCTGCGGGCGGCGGTGGAACTGCTCGGGATGGAGCTGGAGGAGCAGCGCCCGGGCACCGACGCGATCGTCACCTCACTGCTGGACACCCTGCTGCTGTACATCCTGCGGGCCTGGTGGGAGAGCGAGTACGCGGCGGGCCGGGCCCGGGGCTGGGCGGCGGCGCTGGCCGACCCGGCGGTCGCGGCGGCGCTGCGCGCGATCCACGCCGACCCGGCCCGCCCCTGGACGGTGGCCCGGCTGGGCCTGGCGGGCGGGCTGTCCCGGGCGGCGTTCGCCCGCCGGTTCACGGAGCTGGTGGGCGAGCCGCCGCTGACGTACCTGACCTGGTGGCGGATGACCACGGCGGACCGGCTGCTGCGCGATGACGGCCTGTCCCTCCGGGAGATCGCCGAACGCACCGGCTACACCTCGGAGTTCGCCTTCGCCAAGGCGTTCAAGCGAGAGTTCGGGGTGCCCCCGGGCCGCTACCGCAGGACGGCCGCGGCGGGATGAGCCCCGGGGTGACCCCTGGGCGCGCCGAGGACGCGGGACGGTGGGCGGCCCCGGCGGCGGTCCGGCGCTGCCGCGGGGCGCCTCGCGCCGGTTACGGCGCCTCCTCGCCGCCCGCCCGCAACAGGCCGAGCGTCGACTCCAGTTCGGCCTGGCAGACGGCCGCCGCCGTCTCCGGGTCGGCGGCGATGACGGCTTCGACCAGGCCCGTGTGGGTGTGGTCCCCGGTGCCGGGGTCGAGCTCGCGCAGGCGGGTGAGGTCCAGGACGGCGATCAGGCCCTCGCGCAGGACGGGGACGAACTCGGTGAACAGGTCGGACAGGACCGGGTTGTGGGCGGCGGTGACCACGGCCGCGTGCAGGGCGATGTCGGCCTCCACGAAGGCCGCGTCGTCGGCCGTGACGGCCGCGCGGCGGCCCTCCAGCGCGGCCCGCAGCGCGGCGACGTCCTCCGGGGTGCGGCGGCGGGCGGCGAGCCGGGCGGCCTGGACCTCGACGCCCATGCGGACCTCGTAGACGTCGGTGACCGCGGCCCGGCGCAGCCGGGCGGGCCAGTCCTCGGCGGGCTCGGTGGCGGTGACGAAGACCCCGGCGCCGTGCCGGGGCCTCACCAGCCCCGCGCCGGCGAGGGCGCGCAGGGCCTCGCGGACCGTGGAGCGGCCCACCCCCAGTTCCCGGGCCAGGGTGGTCTCGCCGGGCAGCTTGTCGCCGACCGGCCACTGTCCGGCGGCGATCTGCTCGCGGAGGCGCTGCGCGGCCTGTTCGACCAGCGGGCTGGGGCGGAGGGCACCGAGCGGCATCGACGTCACCAACTTGTCCGGGGGATGAGGGGATTGCCCACCGATTCTCACTTGTCTGAGGAGCTGAGGAGTCGCTAGCGTACCCCGCATGTTCCGCGGTCTGCTTCTTCTCGGCTGCCGCGGCGGGGTCTGACGCGACCGGCGCCCCGCCGCGGGGCTCCGTGCTGCCGGTCACCGTCCGACCGAGCCGAAGGCCACAGCCGACGATGACCACCGCCCCACCCGTCTGGAACCCGCAGCGGCCCAGCCGCATGCCGTACCACCGCTACCGCCCCTACCAGGACCGCGTGCACGTCCCCTCGGGCGACCGCGGCTGGCCCTCCGCCCGCATCGAGCGCGCCCCGCTGTGGGTCCCCGTCGACCTGCGCGACGGCAACCAGGCGCTCGCCGAACCGATGGACACGCCCCGCAAGCGCCGCTTCTTCGATCTGCTGGTGGCGACCGGCTTCAAGGAGATCGAGATCGGCTACCCCTCCGCGAGCCGCACGGACTTCGACTTCGTACGGCACCTCGTGGACGACGGGGCCGTACCGGACGATGTGACGCCCGTGGTGTTCACGCCCGCCCGGACCGACCTGATCGACCGGACCTTCGACGCGATCGCAGGGCTGCCCCGGGCCGTCGTCCACCTGTACATCGCGACCTCGCCGGTGTGGCGGGACGTGGTGCTCGGGCGGGGCCGGGCCGAGGTGTGGCGGACCGTGCGGGAGGCGGCCGGGCACATGGCCCGGCGGGCCGGTGACACGCCCGGTGTCCGCTTCCAGTTCTCCCCCGAGACCTTCAACCTCACCGAGCCCGACTTCGTGCTGGAACTGTGCGACGGCCTCACGGAGCTGTGGGACGCGAGCCCGGACCGGCCGGTGATCCACAACCTGCCGGCCACGGTGGAGATCGCCACCCCGAACGTCTACGCCGACCAGATCGAGTACCTCCACCGCCACCTGTCCCGGCGGGAGTCCGTCATCCTCTCCGTCCACCCGCACAACGACCGCGGTACGGGCGTGGCCTGCGCCGAACTCGCCGTGCTGGCCGGGGCGCAGCGGGTGGAGGGCTGCCTCTTCGGCAACGGCGAGCGCACCGGCAACGTCGACCTGGTGACCCTCGCCCTCAACCTCTACGCCCAGGGTGTCGACCCGATGGTCGACTTCGGCGACATCGACGCCGTACGGGAGACGGTGGAGCACTGCAACCGGCTGCCCGTGCACCCCCGGCACCCGTACGCCGGCGAGCTGGTCCACACCGCGTTCTCCGGCACCCACCAGGACGCGATCAGCAAGGGGCTCGCGCACCATGCCCGGCGGGCGGCCGAGGCGGGGCTGAGCGAGCGGGAGGCGCCCTGGGAGGTGCCGTACCTGCCGGTCGACCCGGCCGACCTCGGGCGGTCCTACGAGGCGGTGATCCGTGTCAACTCCCAGTCCGGCAAGGGCGGCGTGGCGTACCTGCTGAACCGGTACGCGGGCATCGACCTGCCGCCGGACATGCGGCCGGAGTTCGCGCGGATCGTGCAGGAGGCGACGGACGACAGCGGGCGGGAGGCCACGCCGAAGGAGCTGCACGAGCTGTTCCGCGCGGCCTATCTGACGGAGGGCCCGGTACGGCTGCACGCCTGGTCCGCGTACGAGGAGGCGCCCGGCGTCCACCGCTTCGTGGGCACGCTGGAGACCAGCGACCGGGTCGGCGACCACGAGGGCACGGGCGCCGGTGTGGCGACCGCGTTCGCCGACGCGCTGGCCGGTGCCGGCGTGACGGTGGAGATCCTGGACTTCGCGCAGGACACCACGGCGGCCTTCGCCAAGTGCCGCGTCGCCGGGGTCACCGCCTGGGGCGCGGGCACGGGCCCGTCGGCCACGGTGCGGGCGGTGCTGTCCGCCGTGAACCGGGCGGTGCGATGAGCGAGGTACTGCGCGCCACGGACGTCCATGTCGTCCGGGACGGGCGGCCCCTGCTCCAGGAGGTGTCGCTGACCGTGCGCACCGGTGAGCACTGGGCGCTGCTCGGCGCCAACGGAGCGGGCAAGTCCACGCTGCTCGGGCTGCTCGGCGCGGTGGTGCATCCGACCCGGGGCACGGTGGAGGTGCTCGGTCACCGGCTGGGCCGGGTGGATCTGCGGCAGCTGCGGGCGCTGGTCGGGCACGTCGACCCGCGCCACCCGCTGACCTCGCCGCTGCGGGTACGGGACGTGGTGCTCACCGGCGCGACGAACTCCGTGGAGCCGGTCCCGAGGTGGCGGCCCACTCCGGAGCAGCGGGAGCGGGCCGGGGCGCTGCTGGCCACGCTGGGGCTGGACGCGCTGCGGGACGCCCGCTGGCCGACGCTGTCGCAGGGGCAGCGCGCCCGGACGCTGATCGCGCGGGCGCTGATGCCCGAGCCGCGGCTGCTGCTCCTGGACGAGCCGGCGACGGGCCTGGACCTGCCCGGCCGGGAGCTGCTGATCGAGGCCCTGGACAAGCTGCGGGCGGAGCGCCCGGAGCTGGCGACGGTGCTGGTCACCCATCATCTGGAGGAGTTGCCCGCCGGTACCACGCACGCCGTGCTGCTGCGCGCAGGGCGGGTGCTGGCCTCGGGTCCGGTCGGCTCGGTGCTCACCGGCGACCGGGTCGGCGCGTGCTTCGGGCTGCCGCTGACGCTCCAGCGGCACGAGGGCCGCTGGAGCGTCGGGATCCGGCGCGGGCGGTGACGGTGTGACGAAGGGGGTGCCTGGTCCGCTCGGACGGGCACCCCCTGCCGCCTGGGGTCACTTGTTCAGGTAGGCCCAGAACTCGTCGAACGACAGGACCTTGTCGCCGTTGAGGTCGCGGGACTTGATGATGGCCTCCGCGACCGTGTCGGTGACGTTCCAGTCACCCTGCTGCGCCAGGGCGGACTTGAACTCCGCGGCGGTGATGAACCCGTCACCGTCCGCGTCCAACCGCTGGAACTGCTTGCGTGCTTCCTCGATGTCCGCCACCGATCCGCCCCTTTTGCTCGTGTTTCTCATGCCGTACTGGCGTACTGCCGCTGGTCAGATTAACGGCCCGCACGAGCGCGGAGTGCGGCGACCACCCAGGCGAAGTCCTCGGCGTGCGGCGGGGCGGGCTGCCGGTTCACCACGGCGAGCAGTTCCCGGTAGCGGGCGACGCGCTCGTCGAAGCCGGCCGTCATGCGCTCCAGCACCTCGGTCCGGTCGGCGTCGCCGAACAGGTCGTCCAGCACCTCGTCCGCGCCGGGGCCGTGGGGGTCGGTGCCGCGCTCACGGGCCGGCGCGACCAGGTCCACGAGCCGCCTGGCGAACCACAGGGACCGCCCGCGCGGCTCGCCGGGCCGCCCGCCGGCCGCGTTGAACTCGACCGCCCGGCGCATCTGCGCCCGGAACGCCGGGTCCTGGAGCATCTCTGCCAGCTCCACCCAGGCGTCGACCTCCTCGGGCGTGGGATCCTGCGCCAAGTGGACGGCGGTGCCCCGGATCCGTTCCCGGACGTCGGGGTCCACGGTGTCCAGTCCGTGCAGCGTCTCCGCCACGAACTCCTCCATGATCCGCTGCCGTTCGGCGGCGGACAGCCGCGCGAGCTTGTTCACGAGTGTCGTCTCCTCTGCCTCGGCGCCCCGTCGGGCCACGGCCGACAGCACCGCGCGGGTCACCTTCAGCGACCGGATCCGTGCGTCCAGGGCCGCCATGTGCGCGGCCGCGACCTGGGCCACGGTCCGCTCACCGGCCAACACGGTGCGCACGTCGTCCAGGCCGAGCCCGAGTTCGCGCAGGGTGCGGATCAGTTCCAGCCGGGCCGTGCTCGCGGCGTCGTAGAGCCGGTAGCCGCCGGACGAGCGGGTCACCGGGGTGAGCACGCCCTCGTCGGACCAGTAGCGGATGGTGCGCACGGTCAGCCCGGTGGCCCTGGCCAGCTCGCCGATGGTGAACAGCCTGGTGCCGTCGTCGTTCATGTCTGGGAGTCTGGGCCTTCCAGCAGGTGGAGACTCAAGGGGGGACGCGGCTTTGGAGACCTTGCGGGACATCCTCGACGCGGCGGCGGCGGGCGTCTTCCCGCCGGCCGACGGGGGTACGACGGTGCTGCCGCAGCCCTCGCCACGGGACGCGGGGGTGCTGTCCTTCACCGCGCACACGGTCGTGTTCACCGACGAGGACCCGGCGTGGGTGCGGGAGACCCTGCGCGCGGCGGACTGCGACCCGCTGGCCGCGTCGCTGCACCCGCGCTTCCTGACCGCCCTGCTGGACCGCACCGGGCGCACCGCCGAGACGATCGACGCGGTGCTGGTGGGCACGCCGCTGCCGGGCGGACCGGCGTGCGCGCTGCGGGAGATCGAGGACCCCGGGCACCCCCGGATCGCCTATGCCCGCCGGCGCCGGGACGGGGTGCGGGCCTGGGCCGCCGACGGTGGGGTGCTGGTGCTGGGGCGCGGAGTGGCCGGGCGGCTGGAGGTGTCGGTCGAGGTGGACGAGGGTGCCCGGCGGCGGGGGCTCGGGCGGCTGCTGGTGACCGCCGCCCGGCAGCTCGCCGGGGAGCCGCTGTGGGCGCAGGTCTCCCCGGGGAACGCCCGCAGCCTGCGGGCCTTCCAGGCAGCCGGGTACCGGCCGGTGGGCGCGGAACTGCTGCTGCGGCGGACACCACCGGTATGACCGGGGGCGCGGCCCGGTGCCGGCTACCGGTCGGCGACGCGCATCTCGAACCACGTGGTCTTGCCGCGCGGCAGCAGGTCCACGCCCCACCGGTCGGACAGCTTGTCCACGAGGAACAGTCCGCGTCCGCTGACGTCCGTCTCCTGGACCGGCATCAGACAGGGCAGGCCGCGCGAGGGGTCGCGGACCTCCACCCGGATCCAGCCGGGGCGGCGCCGCATGCGCAGCCCGAAGACGCGGGCGCCGGTGTGGCGTACGGCGTTGCCGACGAGTTCCGACACCAGCAGCACGGCGTCCTCGGTCAGCCGGGCGCTGAGCCGCCAGCGGTCGAGGACGACGGCCTGGGCGATCCGGCGGGCGCTGGCCGCGGACTCCGGGCGGGACGGCAGCGGGACCTCCGCCTCCGTCGGGTCGCCGAACAGGTCGAGCACTTGTCCGTCCGCGACCGCGGGCGACCAGCGTGCCGCGGCTGCACGGCTGTGTCCCCGCGGCTGTTCGTTGCCCTCCAGCCCCGCCATGCCCCCATGATGGCCGTCCGGAGCCGTCTTGGGGGGCGTTCCGGAGGAATACCCCGCCCGGGCATCCTCGATCCGGCCCTGTCCGGGGGCATATGCCGAGGGCATGAGAATCTCCGGCAGGGCCCCGCTGACCTGCGGCGACGGCTCACTTCCCGGCAAGCGTCGGACTCCCTCGGCGGCACGGTTCCAGGGCTGCCCCCAGGCTCCCACAAACCGCCCCAACGGGGGACTCGGGAACCGGACAACGCGTCAATGGGCGGCCGCCCGGCCCGCCGGCACGGCGGCGCGAGCCGGCGAAGACGCCGGGGCCGGTGGAGCGACACGCCCGCCCCACCGGCCGTTCACCGACCCGTCAGACGAACTTCGCCTTGCCGGGCCCCTCCTCGACGAAGCTGCGCATGCCCCGCTCGCGGTCCTCGGTGGCGAACAGGCCCGCGAACCAGTTCCGTTCCACGGCGAGCCCGGTGTCGATGTCGGTCTCCAGGCCGGTGTCGACCGCCTCCTTGGCCGCGCGCAGGGCGATCGCCGGGCCCTTGGCGAGCCGTGCGGCCCAGGCGTGCGCCTGCTCGTACACCTCGGCGGCCGGGACGACCCGGTCCACCAGGCCGATCGCCAGGGCCTCGTCGGCCTTCACCTGACGGCCCGTGAAGACGAGATCCTTGGCCCGGGAGGGGCCGATCAGCCGGGGCAGCCGCTGGGTGCCGCCGGCGCCCGGGATCAGCCCGAGCAGGATCTCGGGCTGGCCGAGCTTGGCGTTGTCGGCGGCGATGCGGTAGTCGGCGCACAGGGCCAGTTCGCAGCCGCCGCCGAGCGCGTAGCCGGTGACGGCGGCGACGACGGGCTTGGGGATGCGGGCGACGGCGGTGAAGGCGTCCTGCAGGGCACGGGCGCGCCGGACCATCCCGGCGTGGTCCATGTTCTGCATCTCCTTGATGTCCGCGCCCGCCGCGAACACCCGCTCGCCGCCGTAGATGATCACGGCGCGTACGTCGTCCCGGCGGCCGGCCTCCTCGGCCAGTTCCTTCAGCCGGTCCTGGGTGGCGATGTCCAGCGCGTTCATCGGCGGCCGGTCCAGCCGCAGGGTGCCGACGCCTTCGGCGACTTCGAGAGTGACGGTCATGGGGCTCAGGTTAACGGGGACTAACGCGGACGGGCCCGGTGCCGTGGGTCACAGCACCGGGCCCGTCACGTCAGCGGGACGCGCGTGGGCGGAGGCTCACTTCTTCCATTCCGCCCAGGACATGTTCCAGCCGTTGAGGCCGTTGTCCGGGGCCACCGTGCGGTCGTGGGAGTTCTTGACGACCACCACGTCGCCGATGATCGAGTGGTTGAAGAACCAGGCCGCCGGGACGGAGCTGTCGTAGCCGCCGCGCACGTCGCGCAGGCCCACGCAGCCGTGGCTGGCGTTGTAGTTGCCGAAGGCGCCGCCGCCCCAGTAGTTGCCGTGCAGGAAGGTGCCGGAGGTGGTCAGGCGGATGGCGTGCGGGACGTCCTTGATGTCGTACTCGCCGCCGTAGCCGACGGTCTCGCCGTTCATGCGGGTGACGGTGAGCTTCTCGCTCATGACCATCTGGCCGTTCCAGGTGTCGTAGCCGGGCTTGCCGGTGGTGACGGGGAGGGTCTTGACGACCTTGCCGTCCTGGGTGACCTTCATCGTGTGCTTGGCCGCGTCCACGATGGAGACCTGGTTGCGGCCGATGGTGAACTTCACGGTCTTGCGCTGCTTGCCGTAGACGCCGTCGCGGCCCTGGACGCCGTCCAGGTCGAGGTCGACGGTGACCTTGGTGCCGGGCTTCCAGTACTTCTCGGGGCGGAAGTCCAGGCGGTCGTTGCCGAACCAGTGGCCCTCGACGTCCACGGCGGGCTCGGTCCTGATCCGGATGGCCTTCTCGACGTCCTCGGGGTGGGTGATGCCCCGGGTGAAGCGTATGGAGAAGGGCATGCCGACGCCGACGGTCGAGCCGTCCTCGGGGGTGAAGTAGCCCACGAAGGTGTTCTTCGGCGTCAGCGTGGTGAAACTGGAGTCCTCGGCGGCCCGGCGGCCCGCGGAGTCCTCGGCGACCGCGTGCACCGTGTACTTCGTGCCGGCGGCCAGATGGGCCGAGGGCGCCCAGGACGCGCCGCCCGCGCCGAGGGCGCCCTTGACCTCGGTGCCCTTCTCGTCCTTGACGGTGACCTCGGTCAGCTTGCCCTGGGCGACGCTGACCTTGAGGGCGCCGCTGGTGTCCACGCCGGTGGCACCGGCCTTGGGCGCGATGCTGACCGCGGCCGTGGACTGCGCGTCCTTCCCGTCCCCCTTGCCCTTCCCCTCGCCGGAACCGGCCCCGGAGCCTTCTGACCCGCCGCACGCGGCGAGCGACAGCACCAGGGCCCCGGCTATGAGTGCCAGTCCCCCACGGCCCCGCCGCCCCCGCGTCGACGCCCCCGGTACAGGCCGCATGTTCAAGTTGTTCTCCCCTCGCCGGACCAGGCATGACCCGGCCCGCTCCCCACCACTTTTGTGCGCGCATATTAGCTGCCTGGATGCGCGCCGGGCGCGGGGTGAACGTCACCGTTCCGTCGCAAATCCCTCCGCGACCTGCACTCCGGCCGCGAGGCCCCCCTCTCACGCGGCCGTCACTTCACCGCGCCGCCCGCCGTCCACTCCTTCCAGCTCATGTTCCAGCCGCCCAGGCCGTTGTCCGGGGCGACCGTCCGGTCCTTGCTGTGGACGACCTCGATGACGTCGCCGACGAGGCTGCGGTCGAAGAACCAGCCCGCCGGGGTGTCCGAGCCGCCGCCCTTGACGTCCCTGAGACCGACGCAGCCGTGGCTGACATTGGCCTCCCCGGGGGCGTCCAGGGCCCAGTAGTTGCCGTGCAGGAAGGTGCCGGAGTCGGTGAGCTTCATGGCATGCGGGACGTCGGGGATGTCGTACTCGCCGCCGAGGCCGACCGTGCGGCTGTTCATGCGGGTGACCTCCAGCATGTCCATCACCACCATCTTGCCGTTGTAGGTGGGGTGTTTGGGGGCGCCCGCGGTGATGGGGACGGTGGCCAGCAGGGCTCCGTCGCGCCGCACCTCCATCATGTGCCGGGCCGCGTCGACCACGGAGACCTGGCCGCGGCCGACGGTGAAGGAGACCGTCTTGTCCTGGAGGCCGTACCGGCCCCGCGCGCCCTCCACGTCCCGCAGGCGCAGGTCGACGGTGACCTCGGTGCCGGGCTTCCAGTACCGCTCCGGGCGGAAGTCCAGGCGGTCCTTGCCGAACCAGTGCGGGCGGATCTCGACCGGCGGCCGGGCGGTGACCCGGACGGCGCGTTCGACGGCGGCCCGGTCGGTGATCTCCCGGCTGAAGGAGAGCGAGACGATCATGCCGGTGCCCACGGTGGAGCGGTTCTCCGGGGTGACGTAGGCGATGAACCGCTCGTCGGGGACGGCGGTGGTGAAGGTGGTGTGCCGGGCCGAGCGGCGGCCCCGGCCGTCCCGCGCGACCACGTCGACGGTGTAGCGGGCGGCGAGCGCGAGCCTTTCCTCGTCGGGGCGCCAGCTCAGCCCGTCGGCGCTGATCCGCCCGGGGACCGGCGCGACGCGGGCGTCCTGCTCCTTGACGACGGCCACCTTCTCCAGGCGTCCGCCGGGCAGCCGGATCCGCAGTCGCCCGTCCGGCCGTACGGCCCTGCTCCCGTCGTCGGGGGTCACCCGGATGACGTCCTCGGGGGCCGGGGCGTCCCCCCGCGTCCCGCCCGTGCCCAGCGGTCCCGGGCCGTCCGCGGAGCAGCCCGCGAGCAGCCCCGCCCATGTCAGTACGGCGGCCAGCGCGGCCCCCGCGCGCCGTGCGCGTCCAGTTGCGTGCCTCACACGGGTCTCAACGACCGGGCACGCCCCGGGGAAACGTGAGTGCGAGCCACCGGCTGGGCAGAACAGAGGGAAGGACGACCACGCTGGGGAGCCGGGTGCGCGTGCGGACCCCCCGGCGCCCGCGTCGGAGCCACGGACGAGCCGCCGGGAAGAGGGGCCGACAGTGACGAGCGCAGCCGAGCAGCGGGCGCCGGCCGGGGAGCCGGCCGGGACGGGGCAACCGGCGGCGGTGAGCGGCGCCCGGCGGCCTGTACCGCCCGCCCCCACCGTGTGGCCGGGTGCGCCGACCCCACTGGGCGCCCGGTTCCGGACCGGCCCGGACGGGGTCACCGGCACCAACTTCGCGCTGTGGGCGGCCGGCGCGGAGGCGGTCCGGGTGTGCCTGTTCGACGAGGCCGGCCGGGAGACCCGGATTCCGCTGACCGAGCTGACGCACGAGATATGGCACGGCTTCGTGCCGGGGGTGCTGCCCGGGCAGCGGTACGGCTACCGGGTCGACGGCCGCTGGGACCCGTGGACCGGCGCCCGCTGGAACCCGGCCAAGCTGCTGCTCGATCCGTACGCGCGGGCGGTGGACGGCGAGTTCGCGCTGCCGCCGGAGGTGTACGGGCACGTACGGGACTGGCCGGACCAGTCGGTGGCCGACACGGTGCGCGACGAGCGGGACTCGGCGCCGTACGTCCCGAAGGGGGTCGTCGTCCACGATGACGACGACTGGTCCGACGACCGCCGCCCCAAGACGCCGTGGGCCGACTCGGTGATCTACGAACTGCACGTGCGCGGCTTCACCGCGCGGCACCCGGGCATCCCCGAGGAGCTGCGCGGCACCTACGCGGGGCTCGCGCACCCGGCCGCGATCGAGCACCTGGTGAAACTGGGCGTCACGGCCGTGGAGCTGCTGCCCGTGCACCAGTTCGCGCACGAGGACCACCTGCTGCGCCGGGGCCTGACGAACTACTGGGGCTACAACTCCATCGGCTACTTCGCCCCGCACGCCGGGTACGCGGCCTCCGGCACGGCCGGGCAGCAGGTCGGCGAGTTCAAGCGGATGGTGCGCGCGCTGCACGCGGCCGGCATCGAGGTCATCCTCGACGTGGTCTACAACCACACCGCGGAGGCGGGCGAGCTGGGCCCGACACTCTCCTTGAAGGGCATCGACAACGGCGGCTACTACCGGCTCCAGGACGACGCCCGCCGCTACGCCGACTACACCGGCTGCGGCAACACCCTGCACGTGGTACGGCCCCAGGTGCTGCGGCTGATCACCGACTCGCTGCGCTACTGGGTGACCGAGATGGGCGTGGACGGCTTCCGCTTCGACCTCGCGGCGGCGCTGGCCCGCTCGATGCACGACGTCGACATGCTCTCGCCGTTCCTGGCGGTGATCGCCCAGGACCCGGTGCTGCGCCGGGTGAAGCTGATCGCCGAGCCGTGGGACATCGGCTCCGGCGGGTACCAGGTGGGCGCCTTCCCGCCGCTGTGGACCGAGTGGAACGACCGGTACCGCGACGCGGTGCGGGACTTCTGGCGGGGCGCCCTGCCCGACGTGCGGGAGATGGGCTACCGGCTGTCCGGCTCCAGCGACCTGTACGCGTGGGGCGGCCGGCGCCCCTACGCCTCGGTCAACTTCGTCACCGCGCACGACGGCTTCACCCTGCGCGACCTGGTGTCGTACGAGCGCAAGCACAACGAGGCCAACGGCGAGGGCAACCGGGACGGCACCGACGACAACCGGTCCTGGAACTGCGGGGCGGAGGGCGAGACCGGCGACGAGGGCATCCGGGCGCTGCGCCGCCGGCAGCTGCGCAACCTGCTCACCACCCTGCTGCTGTCCACCGGTGTGCCCATGCTGGTCGCGGGCGACGAGTTCGGCCGCACCCAGCGCGGCAACAACAACGCCTACTGCCAGGACAACGAGATCGGCTGGGTGGACTGGTCGCTGCTGGAGGAGCCCGGCTGGCGGGCCCTGTACGACCTGACCGCCCGGCTGATCGCGCTGCGCCACCGGCACCCGGTGCTGCGCCGGCGGGCCTTCTTCTCCGGTCGCGCCCAGACCCCGGACGGGCTGCGGGACCTGGCCTGGTTCACCGCGCGGGGCGCGGAGATGACCGAGGGCGACTGGTACGCACCCGCCGCCACGCTCGGCATGTACCTGTCCGGGCGGGACATCCCGGGCCGGGACGAGCGGGGCGCGCCGGTGGTGGACGACAGCTTCCTCGCGGTGCTGCACGCGGGCGAGCGGCCGGCCGATGTCGTGCTGCCGGGGCCGCCGTGGGCGGAACGGTACGAGGTGGTCGTGGACACCTGTGCCGAGGAGCAGGACGAGGCGCCGGGCGCGGTGCACCGGGCGGGCACCCGGATCACGGTGCCGGGGCGGACGGTGCTGCTGCTGCGCGTGGCCTGAGCCCGCGTCAGGGCGCTCCGTGACGCGGATCTCAGGTGCCGGGCGCAACGCCCCGGCGGACGGCTCCCTCTCCTGGTGGGGCGCGCGGGGCATCCCGGCCCGGCTCGCCGCACCCATGAACGCACGGAGGGGTTTTGACGATGAACAGGTTCGCGCGCGCATCGATGATGACGGGGGCCGTGTCGGCCGCACTGGTGACGGTGGTCGGGCTCGCGCCGACGGCCTCGGCCGCGGGCGGAAAGAGCCTGAAGAACGGTTACGGCTTCTGTCTGGGAAGCCTGAACGGGGCCGACCGCACCGTCGGGTACATGTGGTCCTGCAACGGCAACCGCGATCAGCGCTGGACCTTCAACGAGGTCGGCGAGGACGTCCTCGGGAACTTCTACCAGCTGATCAACGGCAACGGCCAGTGCCTGGGCACCTACGGTGGCTCGACGGCGCGGGGCGCGAAGATCTCGGTGTGGGACTGCAACGGGAACCCCGACCAGAAGTGGTACGTGAAGTCGGGCAGCGGTCCCAAGGAGATCGTGAACAGGAATTCCAAGAAGTGCCTGGCCGGGTCCGGCAGTTTCGGCAAGGGGACCAACGCGATCCAGTGGAGCTGCAACGGCAACAAGGACCAGAAGTGGAACTGGGTGTGACCGGCTGTGGCGGACGAGCGCCCGTGAGGGCCGCGGAAGCCGCCACGCAACCGGTGAGCGGCTGAGCGCGCGTCACACGAGGGCCCCGGGGATCCGATGATCCCCGGGGCCCTCCGCTGTTCCCGCGCACCCGCTGCCGCGCCGGCCGCGGGACCGCTCCGGTCCCGCCTGACGGACAGCGTCTTGACGGGTCCGGCGGCTTCCTGGCACCGTCCTGTGATCATGAGGCCTGCCACGGAACCCGCACACGCGCGCATCGCGCTGGTGGCGCGGCGGCATGTGGACCTGTGCCGGCAGTCCAGCGCTCTGTGTCGCTGACCCGCACCCCCGCTCCCTCTCTTCCTCCCCTTTCTCTTCTTCCTCTTCTTCCTTTTCTTCCCGCCTTCACCTCGCCGTGCCCTGTGCCGGGGCACGGCCCTTCCGAGGATCTCGCATGTCCGACATATCCCGCCGTGTCTTCGGCGGTCTGCTCGGCGGCGGCGCGGTGTCCACCGTCGCCGGTGCCGCGACCCCCGCCCAGGCCGCCCCCGCCGAACACCCCTTCCGGTCCCGCACCGCCGCCGCTTCCGGGCCCCGCCCCAACGTCCTGGTCATCCTCGGCGACGACCTGGGCTGGGCCGACCTCTCCTCGTACGGCGCACCGCACATCAAGACCCCGAACCTGGACCGGCTCGCCCGCCAGGGAGTGCGCTTCACCGACGCCTACTCCGGCTCGGCGACCTGCTCGCCGACCCGCTTCAGCCTCTACACCGGCCGCTACCCGGGCCGTACCCGAGGCGGCCTCGCCGAGCCGGTGGCCGACCGCTCCCAGGGGTTGGACCCGAACCACCCGACGCTCGCCTCACTGCTGAAGAAGGCCGGCTACGACACGGCCCTCATCGGCAAGTGGCACTGCGGCTGGCTGCCCGACTACAGCCCCACCAAGTCCGGCTGGGACGAGTTCTTCGGCAACTTCGGCGGGGTCCTGGAGTACTTCTCCAAGCTGGGCCAGCTCGGCGACTACGACCTGTACGAGGGCGACGCCGAGTACCGCGACCTGCGCTACTACACCACCGTGCTGACCGAGCGGGCCGTCGAGTACGTCGGCCGCAGACACCGCCGGCCCTGGCTGCTCAACCTCAACTTCACCACCCCGCACTGGCCGTGGCTGGCGGAGGGGGACGCGGAGACCGGCGCCGTGATCGCCGAGCGGGTCCGGGCCGCGTCGACGGCGGCCGAGGCCACCGCGGCCCTAACCCACCGCGACGGCGGCTCGGTCGCCAAGTACACCGAGATGGTGCAGAGCCTGGACGCGGCGGTCGGCGAGGTGCTGGCCGCGCTGCGCCGCTCCGGGCAGGAGGAGAACACGCTGGTGCTGTTCGCCAGCGACAACGGCGGTGAGCGCTGGTCGTACCAGTGGCCGCTGAGCGGCGGGAAGTCGGGCCTCCAGGAGGGCGGCATCCGGGTGCCCACCATCCTGCGCTGGCCGGCCCGGATCGACGGCCACCAGGTCAGCCACGAGCCGAACTTCTCCCCCGACTGGACCGCGACCCTGCTGGAGCTCGGCGGCGCCCGCCCCGACCCCGCCCACCCCCTGGACGGCACCAGCCTCGCGGGCTACCTGCTGCGCGGCGAACGCCTGCCCGAACGCGACCTGTTCTGGCGGGTCCGGAACAACCGGGCGCTGCGCCGGGGCGACTGGAAGTACTACCAGGACGCCTCCGGCACCGACCACCTCTACCACCTCGCCACCGACCTCCGTGAGCAGGCCGACCTGGCCCCGGACCGTCCGGACCTGCTGGCCGAGCTGAAGGCGGCGTGGGAGCGGACGGCGAGCGGCCTGCTGCCGTACCCGGGCCGGGGGTGACGCGCGGCGGCGGCCGGTGAGCTCGCGGGTCAGGCCAGGCTGTCCCGCCATGCCCGGTGGAGGCCCGCGAACCGGCCCGTGCCCGCGATCAGTTCGTCCGGGGTGCCGTCCTCGACGACGCGGCCGCCTTCCATGACCAGCACCCGGTCCGCGATCTCGACGGTGGACAGCCGGTGGGCGATCAGTACGGCGGTGCGGCCCCGCAGCACGGTCGCCATCGCCCGCTGCACCGCCCGCTCCCCCGGCACGTCCAGCGAGCTGGTCGCCTCGTCCAGGATCAGCACCGCCGGGTCGGCGAGCAACGCCCGCGCGAAGGCGACCAGTTGGCGCTGTCCGGCGGAGATGCGGCCGCCGCGCTTGCGCACGTCGGTGTCGTAGCCGTCGGGCAGCGCGCCGATGAACTCGTGCGCGCCGATCTCCCGCGCCGCCCGTTCGATCTCCTCCCGGGTGGCGCCGGGCCGGCCGAGGGCGATGTTGTCGGCGACCGTCCCGGAGAACAGGAACGCCTCCTGCGTCACCATGACCACGCCGCGCCGCAGTTCGGCCAGGGGCAGTTCGCGCAGGTCCACGCCGTCCAGCAGCACGCGCCCGGCGGAGGGGTCGTAGAACCGGGCGAGCAGCTTGGCCAGGGTGGACTTGCCCGCGCCGGTGGCGCCGACCACCGCGACCGTCTGGCCGGCGGGCAGGGTGAGATCGAGGCGGGGCAGCACCTCGCCCCCGGTGCGGTAACCGAACCGGACCCCGTCGAACACCACCTCGCGGCCCGGGAGGCCGGTCTCCAGCGGCGGCAGCCGGCGCGGGGCGGCCGGCTCGGGCACGGTCGGCTCCTGGGCCAGCAGCCCGGCGATCTTCTCCAGGGAGGCCGCGGCCGACTGGTAGGAGTTGAGGAACATGGCGAGCCGGTCGATCGGGTCGTACAGCCGGCGCAGATACAGCACCGCCGCCGCCAGCACACCCAGCTCCAGCGAGCCGGACGCCACCCGGTGGGCGCCCCACAGCACCATCGCCGCGATCGCCGTGCTGGCCACCAGCCGGGAGCCGACCACATAGCGGGCCATCTCCAGCAGCGCGTCCCCGTTCCTGCGCTCGTGCCGGGCGTTCAGCAGCGCGAAACCGGCGTCGTTCGCGGCCTCCCGGCGGAAGGCACGCACCGGGCGGATGCCGTTCATCGTCTCCGTGAACTTCACGATCACCGCCGCGATGGCCGTGGACCGCGCGCCGAACACCCGCCCCGCGCGCCGCCGGTAGAGCCGGGCGAGCAGGTACAGGGGCACGAAGGACGCCACCGCGACCGCGCCGATGCCGAGGTCGAGCCAGAGCAGCAGGGCGGAGACGGAGACGAAGGACAGGACGATGGTCACCAGCTCCTGGAGCCCCTCGTCCAGGAGTTCGCGCAGCGACTCCACGTCCGTGGTGGCCCGGGAGATCAGCCGACCCGAGGTGTAGCGCTCGTGGAAGTCGATGCTCAGCGCCTGCGCGTGCCGGAAGATCCGGCCCCGCAGGTCCAGCAGCACGTCCTGGCTGACCCGCGCGGAGACGTCGACGAACGCGAACTGCACAGCGCCCGAGGCGAGCGCGCACAGCAGGTAGCCGGCGGCGACCGCGATCATGGGGCCGTTCCGGTCGTCCCGGAACGCCGGTACGGCGGTGTCGATGGCGTACGCCACCAGCAGCGGGCCCGCCTGTACCGCCGCCTGCTGGAGCAGCAGCAGGAGCGAGGTCAGCGCGACCCGGGCCTTCATCGGCGCGAGCAGCGAGCGCAGCAGGGCGGTGGTGGCGCCGGCCGGGGCGGGCAGGACGTCCCGGTCGAAGGGGTCGCCCGGGCCGGCCGGGTCCCGGGGGGCCGCGGGATCGTCGGCGGTGACGGCGGGGGTGGAGGCGGACGTGGTGGTCAACGGGAGACCTCCTCTTGCCCGGACATCAGGTGGGCGTACTCGGCGTTGTCGCGCAGCAGTTGGCGATGGGTGCCGACGGCCGCGATCCGGCCGCCCGAGAGCAGGGCGACCCGGTCGGCGAGCAGCACCGTGGACGGCCGGTGGGCGACGATCAGCGCGGTGGTGTCGGCGAGGACCTGGCGCAGCGCGGCCTCCACGGCGGCCTCGGTGTGCACGTCCAGGGCGGACAGCGGGTCGTCCAGCACGAGGAACTCGGGCCGGCCGACCACCGCGCGGGCCAGTGCGAGGCGCTGGCGCTGGCCGCCGGAGAGACTGAGGCCCTGTTCGCCCACGCGGGTGTCCGTGCCCTGCGGCAAGACGTGCGCGAAGTCGGCCCGGGCGATGGCGAGGGCCCGGTCCAGCTCGGCCTTCCCGGCCCCGTCCGGGGCGCCCATCAGCACGTTCTCGCCGACGCTCGCCGAGAACAGGGTGGGTTCCTCGAACGCCACGGCGACCCGGGACCGCAGTTCCTCGCGGGACATGGCGGTGATGTCCACACCGTTCAGCGTGATCCGGCCGGAGGTGACGTCGTACAGGCGCGGTACGAGGGCGGTGAGCGTGGTCTTCCCGCTGCCGGTGGCACCGACGAGCGCCATGGACTCACCGTGCCGTATGTGCAGGTCGATGCCGTCCAGGAGGGGCGGGGAGCCGGGGGGCGCGTCGGGATACCGGAACCGGACCCCTTCGAAGCGGATCCCGGAGCCGGGGCCGGACTCCGTACCGGTTCCGGACTCCGTACCGGTTCCGGCGCCCGCCCGCGCACCGGACCCGAGTCCCTCCCCCGCCCCGGACCCGGCCACCGTGCCGACCGCGGCCCTGCTCCGGCCCGGCTCGCCCTCCGGCGCCTCGTCCATCACCTCGAAGTAGCGTTCCGTGGCCGTCGCCGCCTCCTGGCTCATGGCCAGCAGGAAGCCGATGGAGTCGACGGGCCAGCGCAGCGCGAGCGCCGTGCTGAGGAAGGCGACCAGCGTGCCCGCGGACAGCGCCCCGTCGGCGACGCGGACGGCGCCCAGGACCAGGGCCGCCCCGATGGCCACTTCGGGCAGCGTCACGATGACCGCCCAGATGGTGGCCAGCAGCCGCGCCTTGCGCAGTTCCGTGCCCCGGAGCCGGCCGGCGAGTTCCCGGAAGGCGTGCTCCTGGCTGCGGTGGCGGCCGAAGCCCTTGACGACGCGGATGCCGAGCACGCTCTCCTCGACCACCGTCGTCAGGTCCCCGACCTGGTCCTGGGCGCGCCGGGCCACCTCGGCGTACCGCCGTTCGAAGACCGCGCAGGTCCACATCACGGGGAGGGCGGGGCCGAGGACGACCAGGCCCAGCAGCCAGTCCTGGAGCAGCATGATGACCACGCCGACCAGGA
Organism: Streptomyces sp. NPDC038707; assembly: GCF_040636485.1. NCBI lineage: Bacteria > Bacillati > Actinomycetota > Actinomycetes > Kitasatosporales > Streptomycetaceae > Streptomyces > Streptomyces sp. NPDC038707. Next base: position 9,714 of record NZ_JBEZUP010000034.1, on the reverse strand, counting down.
TCGTCACGCCGTTGACCAGCAGGAAGGTGAGCGGGAAGGCGAGGAACATGCGCAGCAGCATCAGGTCGGTGGTGCCGCGCGAGAGCAGCTGGCCGGACGCCCAGCGGTCGTGGAAGGCGACCGGCAGGCGTTGCAGCCGGCGGTAGAGGGCCGCCCGCATCTCCGCCTCCACGTGCGACAGCGGCCGGGCCACGAGCCAGCGCCGGATGCCGAACAGGACCGCTTCGGCGATGCCGAGCAGCAGCACGTACAGCGCGCCGAGCCACACGCCCGCCGGGTCGCGGTCGGCGACCGGCCCGTCCACCAGCCACTTCAGGACGAGCGGGATCACCAGCCCGGTACAGGAGGCGACCACCGCGACGAGCGCGGCGGTGAACAGCCGGGCGCGCACGGGGCGGACGTACGGCCACAGCCGCAGCAGGGTGCGTACGGCGGAACGGTCGGCGGTTGCGCGTGTCGTGGGCATCAATCGCGAGCGTACGGACCCCCACCGGTCGCGCCCACCGAGTTTTGGCCGGACCGCACCGGAACCCGGGCCCCGCGACCGGAGGCGGGCAGGGAAACATTCCCAGCCCGGCCCGTCCCAACGGTTCGCATACCGAACATGAACATCCGGTCAACGGACCATTTCCGGCCAAGTTTGTGACGCGCTCCTGACAGGCAGTGAGATCTCCTGCCACTCTTCCCAGGCCGACTCACAGCGACCCCACAGTCCTCCGCACGCTCGCGTGGGCCGGCCGAGCACCCGCACCTGGTTCCGCGTAACGCCCTGTTCTGCCCGGACGCCCGAAACCCACCGTCCGGTCTCCCCTGGCCGCGCGACCCGCGGTCCCGCAGAAGGAGTCAGTGTTGAGAAGCAATGCCTCTCGCGGACGCACCTCCCACACCACGCACCACCGCTCCACGCACCGCCGCACCGCCACCGTCGCCCTCGCCGGCGCAGCCGCCCTCATCGCCGCCGCCGTCCAGGCCGGCGCCGCCACCGCCGCCCCGGCGGCACCGCGGGCCGGCCAGGTGAACCCGGCGCACGCGGCGGTCAAGCTGACCCCCTCGCAGCGCGCCGAGCTGATCCGGCACGCCGACGCCGGCCGGGCCGCCGCCGCCCGCCAACTCGGCCTGGGCGAGCGGGAGGAACTGGTCGTCAAGGACGTCGTCAAGGACGCCGACGGCACCCTGCACACCCGGTACGAGCGGACGTACGCGGGCCTGCCGGTGCTCGGCGGCGACCTGGTCGTGGCCACGGACACCGCCGGCAAGACCATGGAGGTCGTGCGGGCCACCAACGCCACGCTGAGGGTCGCCGGTCTCACCCCGGCCGTGCCGAGGACGGCCGCCGAGCGGCAGGCCGTACAGCGGGCGAAGGCGCTCGGCGGGACGAGGCCGGCCGCGGACAGCGTCCGCAAGGTGATCTGGGCGGCGACCGGAAAGCCGGTGCTGGCGTACGAGACGGTGGTCGGGGGGCTCCAGGAGGACGGCACCCCGAACGAGCTGCACGTCATCACCGACGCGGCCACGGGCGCGAAGCTCTACGAGTACCAGGGCGTCAGGAACGGCGTGGGCAACACGCAGTACAGCGGGCAGGTCACGCTGACCACCACCCAGTCGGGTTCGGCGTACACACTCACCGACGGGGCGCGCGGCGGCCACAAGACGTACAACCTCAACCGCGGCACCTCGGGCACCGGCACGCTGTTCTCGCAGTCCTCGGACACCTGGGGCAACGGCACCAGCTCCAACGCGGCCACCGCGGGCGCGGACGCCCACTACGGCGCCGCGCTCACCTGGGACTTCTACAAGAACACCTTCGGCCGCACCGGCATCAAGAACAACGGCGTCGGCGCCTACTCCCGCGTCCACTACGGCAACGCGTACGTCAACGCGTTCTGGACAGACAGCTGCTTCTGCATGACCTACGGCGACGGCTCCGGCAACACCAAGCCGCTCACCTCGATCGACGTCGCCGGCCACGAGATGAGCCACGGCGTCACCTCCGCCACCGCGAACCTCACCTACAGCGGCGAGTCCGGCGGCCTGAACGAGGCCACCAGCGACATCATGGCCGCGGGCGTGGAGTTCTACGCGAACAACTCCACCGACGTCGGGGACTACCTGGTCGGCGAGAAGATCGACATCAACGGCAACGGCAGCCCGCTGCGCTACATGGACAAGCCCAGCAAGGACGGCGCGTCCAAGGACAACTGGTACTCGGGCATCGGCGGCGTGGACGTGCACTACTCGTCCGGCCCGGCGAACCACTTCTTCTACCTGCTGAGCGAGGGCAGCGGCGCGAAGGTCGTCAACGGTGTCAGCTACAACTCGCCCACCGCCGACGGCCTGCCGGTCACCGGCATCGGCCGGGACAAGGCGCTGCAGATCTGGTACCGGGCGCTGTCCACCAAGTGGACCTCCACCACCAACTACGCGGGCGCCCGCACCGGCACCCTCGCGGCGGCCGGCGAGCTGTACGGCACCACCAGCGCCGAGTACAAGGCGGTGCAGGACGCCTGGGCGGGCGTCGGGGTCGGGGCCCGCTCCGGCGGCGGTGGCGGGGGCGGCGGCACCTCGTACGAGAGCAGCACGCCGGTGGCCATCCCGGACAACGGGCCAGCCGTCACCTCGGACATCACCGTCTCCGGCCGGACCGGGAACGCGCCGGGCAACCTCCAGGTGAGCGTGGACATCGCGCACACCTGGCGCGGTGACCTGGTGATCGACCTCGTCGGCCCGTCGGGCACCGCCTACCGGCTCAAGAGCTACAGCTCCTCGGACTCGGGCGAGGGTGTCAACGAGACCTACACGGTGAACGCGGCGGCCGAACCGGCCAATGGAACCTGGAAGCTGCGGGTACAGGATCAAGCCACCTACGACACGGGAACGATCAACGGCTGGAAGCTGACCTTCCCGTAAACCGAGGGACATCAGGCCCCAGTTGACGGCGTTGCCCGGGGGTCCGACTCCCTCGGGCGGCGCCGCTTAACACCCCCGAAACGTTCACCGGTTGGTCGATTTTCAGCCAACATCACTTCAGGGTCCTGACATGTACGCGCCCTTGATGTCACTCTCTCTCCACCCGCCGCAGCACAGCATCCTCAGCACGCCACACACTCCGGCCAGTAACCCCACGCTGACCGGACTCCCCCACGAGAAGGAGCTTGCGTGAGCCCCCTCTACGCGCGTCACAAGCGCACCACTCTGGCCATCGCCACCGCCGTTGCCGCCGGAGCCCTCCTCACCACCGGTCTGACCACCAGCGCGAGCGCGCAGACTCCGACCGGAGCCACTGCCAAGCCTCTGGCCGCCGCCCCGACCGCGCTGTCCGCCGCGGCCCGCACCTCCCTGATCCAGCAGGCCCAGTCCGGCGCGGCCGAGACCGCGGCGCACATAGGCCTCGGCGCCCAGGAGAAGCTGGTCGCCAAGGACGTCGTCAAGGACGCCGACGGCACCCTGCACACCCGCTACGAGCGCACCTACGCGGGCCTGCCGGTGCTGGGCGGCGACCTGATCGTCCACACCGCCGCGTCCGGCGAGACCAAGGGCGTCACCAAGGCCACCTCCGCGGCCCTGAAGCCGGCCTCGCTCACGCCGCGGGTCACCGCCGCCAAGGCCGAGCAGCAGGCGGTGTCCGCCGCCAAGGCGCTCGGCTCCGCCAAGACCGCCGCGGACGGTGCCCGCAAGGTCATCTGGGCCGGCTCCGGCAAGCCCGTCCTCGCCTACGAGACGGTGGTCGGCGGCCTCCAGGACGACGGCACCCCGAACCAGCTGCACGTCATCACCGACGCGGCCACCGGCAAGAAGCTCTACGAGTACCAGGGCATCGAGAACGCGACCGGCAAGACGCTGTACTCGGGCACGGTCACCCTCAACTCCGTGCAGTCGGGCTCGACGTATCAGCTCACCGACAGCGCGCGGGGCAACCACAAGACCTACAACCTGGCCCGCAAGACGTCCGGCACGGGCACCCTGGTGGCCAACTCGACCAACGTCTTCGGCACCGGTACCGCCTCGACCTCCTCCTCCGACCAGACGGCGGCCGCCGACGCCGCCTACGGCGCGGGCGTGACCTGGGACTTCTACAAGAGCACGTTCGGCCGCAACGGCATCAAGAACAACGGTGTCGGCGCCTACTCCCGCGTCCACTACGGCAACGCCTACGTCAACGCGTTCTGGGACGACAGCTGCTTCTGCATGACCTACGGCGACGGCTCCGGCAACGCCGACCCGCTGACCTCGCTGGACGTGGCCGGCCACGAGATGAGCCACGGCGTCACCTCCAACACCGCGGGCCTCAACTACTCCGGTGAGTCCGGCGGCCTGAACGAGGCCACCAGCGACATCTTCGGCACGGGCGTGGAGTTCTTCGCCAACAACGCGTCCGACCCCGGTGACTACCTCATCGGCGAGAAGATCGACATCAACGGCGACGGCACCCCGCTGCGCTACATGGACAAGCCCAGCAAGGACGGCGGCTCCGCCGACTACTGGTCCTCCACCGTCGGCAACAAGGACGTCCACTACTCGTCCGGCGTCGCGAACCACTTCTTCTACCTCCTCTCGGAGGGCAGCGGTTCGAAGACGATCAACGGCGTCACCTACAACTCGCCGACGTACAACGGCTCCGCCGTCACCGGCATCGGCCGTGCCAAGGCGCTGCAGATCTGGTACAAGGCGCTGACCTCGTACATGACGTCGACGACCAACTACAAGGCCGCCCGCACGGCGACCCTGAACGCGGCGTCCGCGCTGTACGGCTCCACCAGCGCCGAGTACAAGGCGGTCGCGGCGGCCTGGACCGCCGTCAACGTCAACTAGCACCTGCCCGACGGGCACACGGGGCGGCCCCCGGGGACATCGCGTTCCCGGGGGCCGCCCTACCCTTGTGACCCATGTCCTCGGCGTCCTTCACCTATGAGCCGGTCGGTGCGACCCGCGACGACCTGACGTTCTGCCCGCCCGGCTTCCGCCCCATGCTCGTGCGCACCCGCCTCGGCGAGGGCCACGCGGTGTTCCGGCGGGCCGCCGAGGCGGTCCTGACCTGGGAGATGCACCGCGCGCTGGGCGTCGGCATCGACGCCGCCGCCGACCGCGCGGCCCCCGGCGTCGACGTCACGGTCACCCTGGCCGGTGTCGTCAAGGCACCCTGCCGCATCATCTGGACCACCGAGGAGCCCCGCCGCGCCGGCTGGGCCTACGGCACCCTCACGGGCCACCCCGAGTGCGGCGAGGAGGCCTTCGTGGTCGACCGCACCGGCGACGGCACGGTCTGGCTCACGGTGTCCGCCTTCAGCAAGGCGGCCTCGTGGTACGCCAGAGCGGGCGGCCCGGCGACCAGGGGCCTCCAACACGCCTACGCCCGCCGCTGCGGAACGGTACTGAAACGCCTGTGCGAGAACCAGCCACAGCCCTGACCGGGTGGACATCACGCTTTCCGGTTCCGTTGACAGGAACAAGTCCATCGAGGACCTGGAGGGGGAGCGGTGGCCCGAGCCTCCGCAGGGCGGCGCGGGCCTGGTTCGCAGCGTGCACGAACTGCGACGGCGAGCCGTCAAGGATCTTTCCGTGGCGGAACTGCGCCGGCTGATCGGCCGGAACGTCGGGCTTCGCCGGCTGCTTCCCGTGGCCCTGGACCATCTGCGGGGTACAGCGCCACAGGAGGCAGCGACCGGCTGGTACGACGACGATCTGTTGTCGGCGGTGTTGTCGCGCGGGGAATCGGTATGGCGGGAAGATCCACGCCTCGCACGTCACCTTGACGAGACCGCGCGCATGCTCACCGGTCTCTCGCCGTACATCCGGCGGGAGGTGGAAGGCTTCCGGGCGGCTCTGGCGGATCTGCTGATGCCGTGAGCCGCTCAGGACGAGTGATCCGGCGGGCGCCCCGCCCTCTCACCGCAGCACCATCCCCGCCCCCTCCACCACCTCCTCCGACGGGACCGTCATCAGGCCCGTTTCCGCGGGGGAGGCGAGGAGGGGGTGGGTGGGGAGGATGCGGACCGTGTAGCCGTAGGGGCCGGTGCGGTCCAGGGACAGGGGGCCCTCGTAGAGCAGGCGGCCCTCCAGGTCGGGGACGCCGGCCGGCTTCAGCGGGACCACCGTGGCGTCGGTGATGCGGTCCTGCTCGTCCACCCGGCCCGACACCGCCTGCACCTCCACGTCGTCGGGGGTCAGCTCGCCGAGGGCCACCCGGACCCGCAGCCCCACCGTCGCCCCGAGTTCCGCCGTGGGTGTCGTCGCCGTCGTCTCCACGTGGTCCACGCTCACCCCGGGCCAGGCCGCCCGTACCCGGGACTTCCAGGCGGCCAGGTCCCGGGCGGTGTCCGGGGTCAGCGCGCGGTGGGCCCGGGCGGCGGGGGCGTACAGGCGGTCCACGTACTCGCGGACCATGCGGCCGGCCAGCACCTTCGGACCGAGCAGGGAGAGGGTCCGGCGGACCATCTGGATCCAGCGGTCGGGCAGACCGGCCCGTCCGCGTTCGTAGAAGCGCGGTGCGATCCGCTGTTCCAGCAGGTCGTACAGGGCCGCCGCCTCGATGTCGTCTCGATGGTCCGGGTCCGTGCCGGGCCCGTCGGCCGTCGGGATCGCCCAGCCGAAGTCCGGCTGGAACCACTCGTCCCACCAGCCGTCCAGCACCGACAGGTTCAGGCAGCCGTTCAGGGCCGCCTTCATGCCCGACGTACCGCACGCCTCCAGGGGACGCAGCGGGTTGTTCAGCCACACGTCGCAGCCGGGGTAGAGCTTCTGCGCCATCGCCATGCCGTAGTCGGGGAGGAAGACGATGCGGTGGCGCACCCGTGGGTCGTCGGCGAAGCGGACCAGTTCCTGCACCAGCCGTTTGCCACCGTCGTCCGCCGGGTGCGCCTTGCCCGCGACCACGATCTGCACCGGCCGCTCGGGGTGCAGGAGCAGCTCCGTGAGGCGGTCGCGGTCGCGGAGCATCAGCGTCAGGCGCTTGTACGACGGGACGCGGCGCGCGAAGCCGATCGTCAGGACGTCCGGGTCCAGGACACCCTCGATCCAGCCCAGTTCGGCGTCCCCGGCCCCGCGTTGCCGCCACGACGCCCGCAGCCGCTCCCGCACCTCCAGCACCAGCCGTTCGCGCAGGGTGCGGCGCAGCTCCCAGACCTCCTGGTCCGGGATGTCCGCGACCGAGTCCCAGCGCTCGGAGCCGCCGACGCTCAGCGCGTCCTCGGCCCGCTGGGCGCCGACCTGCCGGGTGGCCAGCCGCAGCACCTCCGGCGCCACCCAGGTCGGGGCGTGCACCCCGTTCGTCACCGAGGTGATCGGCACCTCCTCGGCGTCGAAGCCCGGCCACAGGCCCGCGAACATCTCCCGGCTGACCTGGCCGTGCAGCAGCGAGACCCCGTTGGCGCGCTGGGCCAGCCGCAGCCCCATCACCGCCATGTTGAACAGGTTCGGCTCGCCTCCCGGGTACGTCTCCCGGCCCAGCTCCAGCACCCGCCGCACGTCGATGCCGGGCAGTTCGGCGTCGGGACCGAAGTGCCGGCCGACCAGGTCCCGGTCGAAGCGGTCGATGCCGGCCGGGACCGGGGTGTGGGTGGTGAACACCGTGCCGGCCCGCACCGCCTCCAGGGCCGCGTCGAAGTCCAGCCCCCGCGCGCACAGTTCGGCGATCCGTTCCAGGCCGAGGAACCCGGCGTGCCCCTCGTTGGTGTGGAACACCTCGGGTGCCGGGTGCCCGGTGAGCCGGCAGTACGTCCGCACCGCCCGCACCCCTCCTATGCCGAGCAGCATCTCCTGGAGCAGCCGGTGTTCGCTGCCGCCGCCGTAGAGCCGGTCGGTGACCCCGCGTTCGCCGAGGTCGTTCTCCTCCACGTCCGAGTCGAGCAGCAGCAGCGGCACCCGGCCCACCTGTGCCAGCCAGATCCGGGCGCGCAGTTCCGTGCCGCCGGGCAGGGCGAGGGAGACGTGCGCGGGCGTGCCGTCGGGCTCCTTCAGCTGGGTGAGCGGCAGTTCGTTGGGGTCGAGCACCGGATAGTGCTCCTGCTGCCAGCCGTCCCGGGAGAGGGTCTGGCGGAAGTAGCCGTGCCGGTACAGGAGTCCGACGCCGATCAGGGGCACGCCGAGGTCGCTGGCCGCCTTCAGGTGGTCGCCGGCCAGGATGCCGAGGCCGCCGGAGTACTGCGGGAGGGCGGCCGTGATGCCGAACTCCGGGGAGAAGTAGGCGATGGCGGCGGGCAGACCGTCCGCCTGGGTCTGGTACCAGCGTTGGCCGGTCAGATAGTCGTCGAGGTCGTCGGCGGCGGCGGTCAGCCGGCGCAGGAACCGCCGGTCACCGGCCAGTTCGGCCAGCCGCGCGGGGCGTACCCGGCCGAGCAGCCGTACCGGGTCGCCGCCGGCCGCGGCGCAGGCCTCGGGGTCGACGGACTGGAACAGGTCGCGCGTCTCCGTATGCCAGGACCAGCGCAGATTGCGCGCCAGGTCGCTCAGCGGCCGGAGCGGCTCGGGGAGAACGGGACGGACGGTGAACCGACGGATCGCCTTCACATTCCACCTCGGGACGCGTCACGGGGTGAGCCGCACGAAGCCGTGCGTCTCGTCGTCGCCTCCGACGGTAGTGGTTACCGCGCGGTCGGTGGGGACGTACCCGCCTGGGGTGTCGGTGCGTCAGGTGCCGGTCACCGGGCACCCGGAAGGGAGGGAACCGGTCTTGTGTGCGGACGTACGCACGAGTAGTTAACACAGTGCCGGATTGCCCACCCGAACCCAGGGGGAAGGCTCTCCGGTATCCACCTCACAGGCGCACCACAGCACATCCGCAGGACCCACCTCCCCACGTCCATCCGCCCATACCCACGTTGCAGCGGACAGGAGCGGTCATGCCCGCCAGGCACCACTCGTCACGACCCACGACCAGCAGCAAGGCCAAGGCAGCAGGAAGGAAGCCGACGGGAGGGAAGGGCGGGGCGTCCGCCCACGCGTCCCCCCACGCGTCCCCTCACGGGCCCGCACCGGGCTCCGAGGACCGGCCCGTTCCGGCCACCGCGCCCACCGCCGGGGAACCGGCCGGCCCCGGGGAACCGACCGCCTCCGGGGAACGGACCACCGCCGGGGAACGGGCTGCCCGCGGCGAACCGCCCGCCGCCGGCGCGCCCACCGCCCTCGGCCGCATTCCCATCCTGGACGTACGTCCCGTGGTGCAGCACGGCCGCAGGCCCGCCAAGGCCGTGACCGGGGAGTCCTTCGAGGTGTCGGCCACCGTGTTCCGGGAGGGGCACGACGCCGTCGGGGCGAACGTGGTGCTGCGGGACCCGGCGGGCCGGCCCGGGCCCTGGACGCCGATGCGGGAACTCGCCCCGGGCACCGACCGCTGGGGCGCCACCGTCACGCCGGACGCGCCGGGCCGCTGGACCTACACGGTGGAGGCCTGGTCGGATCCGCTCACCACCTGGCGCGGGCACGCCGGGATCAAGATTCCGGCGGGCATCGACTCCGAACTGGTCCTGGCGGAGGGCGCGCTGCTGTACGAGCGGGCCGCCGCGGGGGTGCCGGAGGCGGAGCGCGGGCCCGTCCTGCACGCGGTGGCGGCCCTGCGGGACCGCGACCGCCCGGCCGCCTGGCGCCTCGCGTCGGCCCTGGCCCCGGAGGTGGCCGAGGTGCTGGGCCGGTATCCGCTGCGGGAGCTGGTCACCGCCTCGGACGCGATGCCGTTGCTGGTGGAGCGCGAACGCGCCCTGTACGGCTCGTGGTACGAGTTCT
>NZ_JBEZUP010000033.1:0-91106 GCF_040636485.1 Streptomyces sp. NPDC038707 | reverse complement strand
GCGATCATCAGGGACAGGCCGATCGCCGAGTCGTAGGAGTACCGGCCGCCGACCCAGTCCCAGAACTCGAACATGTTGTCCGTGTCGATGCCGAAGTCGGCGACCTTCCCGGCGTTCGTGGACAGTGCCACGAAGTGCTTCGCCACGGCCTTCTCGTCGCCGTCGAACGCGTTCAGCAGCCAGGTCCGCGCCGAGGTGGCGTTCGTGATCGTCTCGATCGTCGTGAACGTCTTGGACGCGACGATGAACAGGGTCTCGGCCGGGTCGAGGTCGCGGACCGCCTCGTGCAGGTCGGCGCCGTCCACGTTCGACACGAAGCGGAAGGTCAGCTCGCGCGCGGTGTAGGGGCGCAGCGCCTCGTAGGCCATGGCGGGGCCGAGGTCGGAGCCGCCGATGCCGATGTTGACCACGTTGCGGATCGGCCGGCCGGTGTGCCCGGTCCACTCGCCGGAGCGGACCCGGTCGGCGAAGCGGGCCATCTGGTCGAGCACCGCGTGCACCTTGGGCACGACGTTCTCGCCGTCGACCTCGATCACGGCGTCCCGGGGGGCGCGCAGCGCGGTGTGCAGCACCGCCCGGTCCTCGGTGACGTTGATCTTCTCGCCGCGGAACATGGCGTCCCGCAGCGCGGACACGCCGGTGGCGGTGGCGAGTTCCTGGAGCAGGGCCAGGGTCTCGTCGGTGATCAGGTGCTTGCTGTAGTCGATGTACAGGTCGCCGACCCGTACGACGTACCGCTCCGCGCGGCCGGGGTCCTTCGCGAACAGCTCGCGCAGGTGCGGGCGGCCCTGGGCGCGGTGGTCGGCGAGGGCCGTCCACTCGGGGCGGTGGGTGAGCTTCGGGAACTCTGCCATCTCAGGCGTTCTCCTTGGGGGCCACGCCCTGGAGGGCGATGGCGTACATCTCGTCGGCGTCGAGGCGGCGCAGCTCCTCGGCGATGAGTTCGGAGGTGGCGCGGACCTTCAGGGCGAGGGTGCGCGGCGGCTGGCCGGGCAGGCTCAGCGTGGCCAGCGGGCCCTCGGGCCGGTCCACGACGATGTCGCCGTTCGCGGTGCCGAGACGGACGGCCGTCACGAACGGACCGGCGCTGTGCGCCCGGTCGACGGACACCTTGAGGCGGGCCTCGAGCCAGCGGGCGAGCAGCTCGGCGCTGGGGTTCTCGGCCTCCGCCTCCACGGTCGCCGACGTGATCGGCACCCGGGCCTGGTCCAGGGCGGCGGCCAGCATCGACCGCCACAGGGTCAGCCGGGTCCAGGCCAGGTCGGTGTCGCCGGGCGCGTAGCAGCGGGCGCGGGTGTTCAGGACCTCCAGCGGCCGCTCGACGGCGTACAGGTCGGTGATCCGGCGCTGGGCGAGCGCGCCCAGGGGGTCCTTGGCGGGGGCCTCGGGGGCCTCCACGGGCCACCACACGACGACCGGGGCGTCCGGCAGCAGCAGCGGCAGCACCACCGAGTCGGCGTGGTCGGACACCTCGCCGTAGGTGCGCAGCACCACCGTCTCGCCGGTGCCGGCCTCGGAGCCGACCCGCACCTCGGCGTCCAGCCGGGAGTGGGTGCGGTCGCGCAGGGTGCGGGCGTGCCGCTTGATGACGACCAGGGTCCGCGAGGGGTGTTCGCGCGAGGCGTCCTCCGCGGCCTTGATCGAGTCGTAGGCGTTCTCCTCGTCCGTGACGATGACCATCGTCAGGACCATGCCCACGGCCGGCGTCCCGATGGCGCGGCGGCCCCGCACCAACGCCTTGTTGATCTTGCTTGCCGTGGTGTCGGTCAGGTCGATCTTCATGGCCTGCGCCAGCTCCGTCCGTCTCGTGCGAGCATCTCGTCGGCTTCCCTCGGTCCCCAGCTGCCCGACGCGTACTGCGCGGGCCTGCCGTGCGCCGCCCAGTACTCCTCGATCGGGTCGAGGATCTTCCAGGACTCCTCCACTTCCTGGTGCCGCGGGAAGAGGTTGGCGTCGCCGAGCAGCACGTCCAGGATGAGCCGCTCGTACGCCTCCGGGCTCGACTCGGTGAACGACTCGCCGTAGGCGAAGTCCATCGACACGTCCCGGATCTCCATCGAGGTGCCCGGCACCTTCGACCCGAACCGGACGGTCATGCCCTCGTCGGGCTGGACCCGGATGACGATGGCGTTCTGGCCCAGCTCCTCGGTGGCGGTGGAGTCGAACGGGGAGTGCGGGGCCCGCTTGAAGACCACCGCGATCTCGGTGACCCGGCGGCCCAGCCGCTTGCCGGTGCGCAGGTAGAAGGGCACCCCGGCCCAGCGGCGGTTGTCGATGCCCAGCTTGATCGCGGCGAAGGTGTCGGTCTTCGACTTGGGGTCGATGCCGTCCTCCTCCAGATAGCCGACGACCTTCTCGCCGCCCTGCCACCCGGCCGCGTACTGGCCGCGCACGGTGTGCCGGCCCAGGTCCTCCGGCAGCCGTACCGACTTCAGCACCTTCAGCTTCTCGGTGAGCAGCGCCTCGGCGTCGAACGCGATCGGCTCCTCCATGGCGGTGAGCGCCATCAGCTGGAGCAGGTGGTTCTGGATGACGTCACGGGCGGCGCCGATGCCGTCGTAGTACCCGGCCCGGCCGCCGATGCCGATGTCCTCGGCCATGGTGATCTGCACGTGGTCGACGTAGGACCGGTTCCAGATCGGCTCGTACATCTGGTTGGCGAAGCGCAGCGCCAGGATGTTCTGGACGGTCTCCTTGCCGAGGTAGTGGTCGATGCGGAACACCTGGTCCGGCTCGAACACCTCGTGCACGATCGCGTTCAGCTCGCACGCGCTGGCCAGGTCGTGCCCGAACGGCTTCTCGATGACGGCGCGCCGCCAGGAGCCCTCGGGCGGGTTCGCCAGCCCGTGCTTCTTCAGCTGCTGCACGACCTTCGGGAAGAACTTCGGCGGCACCGAGAGGTAGAAGGCGAAGTTGCCGCCGGTGCCGCGGGAGGCGTCCAGCTCCTCGACGGCGTCCTTCAGCTGCTTGAAGGCGGTGTCGTCGTCGAAGTCGCCGGGGATGAACCGCATGCCCTCGGCGAGCTGCTGCCACACCTCCTCGCGGAAGGGGGTGCGGGCGTGCTCGCGCACGGCGTCGTGGACGACCTGCGCGAAGTCCTGGTCTTCCCACTCGCGGCGGGCGAACCCGACGAGGGAGAAGCCCGGCGGCAGCAGGCCGCGGTTGGCCAGGTCGTAGACGGCCGGCATCAGCTTCTTGCGGGACAGGTCGCCGGTCACCCCGAAGATGACCAGTCCCGACGGCCCGGCGATGCGGGGCAGCCGGCGGTCACGGGCGTCCCGCAGCGGGTTCGCCCAGTCGGCGGCCGGGATCACCGGCACGCGCACCTGTTCGGATGCCTGGGCGGCGGGGGCGTTGTCGGTCATCGGGCGTCAGCTCCCTTGCTCTTCAGGGACGTGGCGACGGCGTCCAGCAGCTCCTGCCAGGCGGCCTCGAACTTGGCGACGCCCTCGTCCTCCAGCTGCTGGACGACCTCGTCGTAGGAGATGCCGAGCCGCTCCACGGCGGCCAGGTCGGCGCGCGCCTGCTCGTAGCCGCCGGTCACCGTGTCACCGGTGATCTCGCCGTGGTCGGCGACGGCGTTCAGGGTGGCCTCGGGCATGGTGTTGACCGTGCCGGGCGCGACCAGCTCGTCCACGTACAGGGTGTCCTTGTACGAGGGGTCCTTCACCCCGGTGGAGGCCCACAGCGGGCGCTGCTCGTTGGCGCCCGCCTCCTTCAGGGCCTGCCAGCGGCCGGAGGCGAAGACCTCCTCGTACGCCTCGTAGGCCAGCCGGGCGTTGGCGAGGGCCGCGCGGCCCTTGAGGCCCCGGGCTTCTTCGGTGCCGAGGGCGGTCAGCCGCTTGTCGATCTCGCTGTCCACGCGGGAGACGAAGAAGGACGCCACCGAGTGGATGCCGGACAGGTCGATGCCGCGCTCGCGGGCCTTCTCCAGGCCGGCCAGGTAGGCGGCCATGACCTCGCGGTAGCGCTCCAGGGAGAAGATCAGGGTCACGTTGACGCTGATGCCGAGGCCGATCACCTCGGTGATCGCGGGCAGGCCGGCCCTGGTCGCCGGAATCTTGATCATCACGTTGGGCCGGTCGACCAGCCAGGCGAGCTGCTTGGCCTCGGCGACGGTGGCCCCGGTGTGGTGGGCCAGGCGCGGGTCGACCTCGATGGAGACCCGGCCGTCCCGGCCCTCGGAGGCGTCGTACACGTCCCGCAGGATGTCGGCGGCGTCGCGCACGTCGGCGGTGGTCATCATGCGTACGGCCTCGTCGACCGTGACGCCGCGGACGGCGAGGTCGGCGAGCTGCTCCTCGTAGCCCTCTCCGGAGCCGATGGCGGCCTGGAAGATGGACGGGTTCGTGGTGACACCGACGGCGCTTCCGCTCGCCACCAGCTCGGCGAGGCTGCCCGAGGTGATCCGCTTGCGCGACAGGTCGTCCAGCCAGATGGACACGCCCTCGTCGGCGAGGCGCTTGAGGGCTCCCGGGGTCGCGATTGCTTCGGTCACTGTGCTCATCTTTCTACTTCTGCGTCGGTATCGGGCGCGGGATGCGCCGCTCTCGGTGGTCTCGGTGGCGGGCCGGTGTCAGGCGCGCGCGGCGGCGAGCGACTCGCGGGCCTTCGCGGCGACGTTCTCGGGGGTGAAGCCGTACTCGGCGAACAGGGTCTTCGCGTCCGCGGAGGCGCCGAAGTGCTCCAGCGACACGATGCGTCCCGCGTCGCCGACGTAGCGGTACCAGGTCAGGCCGATCCCGGCCTCCACGGCGACCCGGGCCTTCACGGCGGGCGGCAGCACCCGCTCGCGGTACTCGCGCGGCTGCTCCTCGAACCACTCCACGGACGGCATCGACACCACCCGGGTGCCGGTCCCCTCGGCCTCCAGCAGCTCCCGCGCGGCCACGGCGAGGTGCACCTCGGAGCCCGTCGCGATGATGATCACCTCCGGGACCTCCGTCGAGGACTCGCGCAGTACGTAGCCGCCCTTGGCCGCGTCCTCGTCCGGCGCGTACACCGGCACGCCCTGGCGGGTCAGCGCGAGCCCGTGCGGGGCCGGGTGGGTGGCGTGCCTCTTCAGGATCTCGGCCCAGGCGATGGCGGTCTCGTTGGCGTCCGCCGGGCGGACGACGTTCAGGCCCGGGATGGCGCGCAGCGAGGCCAGGTGCTCGACCGGCTGGTGGGTGGGGCCGTCCTCGCCGAGGCCGATGGAGTCGTGCGTCCACACGTACGTCACCGGGAGCTGCATCAGCGCCGACATGCGTACCGCGTTGCGCATGTAGTCGGAGAAGACGAGGAAGGTGCCGCCGTAGATCCGGGTGTTGCCGTGCAGGGCGATGCCGTTCATCTCCGCGGCCATGGAGAACTCGCGGATCCCGAAGTGCACGGTACGGCCGTACGGGTCTGCCTCGGGCAGCGGGTTGCCCGCCGGCAGGAAGGAGCTGGTCTTGTCGATGGTGGTGTTGTTGGAGCCGGCCAGGTCGGCGGAGCCGCCCCACAGCTCGGGGACGACGGGGCCGAGGGCCTGGAGCACCTTGCCGGAGGCGGCGCGGGTGGCGACCGACTTGCCCTCCTCGAACACGGGCAGGGCGTTCTCCCAGCCGGCGGGCAGCTCGCCCTTGCTCACCCGGTCGAACAGCTCGGCCCGCTCCGGCTGGGCGGTGCGCCACTCGGCGATCCGCTTGTCCCAGGCCGCGTGCGCCTCGGCGCCCCGGTCCAGGGCCCGGCGGGTGTGGGTCAGGACCTCGTCCGCGACCTCGAAGGTCTGCTCCGGGTCGAAGCCGAGCAGCCGCTTGGTGGCGGCGATCTCCTCCTCGCCGAGCGCGGAACCGTGGGAGGCCTCGGTGTTCCGCGCGTTCGGGGCGGGCCAGGCGATGATCGTGCGCATCGCGATGATCGAGGGCCGCTCCGTCTCGGCCTGCGCGGCCTTCAGCGCCCGGTACAGGGCGGGGGCGTCGATGTCGCCCTCGGCCGTCGGCTCGATCCGCTGGGTGTGCCAGCCGTAGGCCTCGTACCGCTTCAGCACGTCCTCGGAGAAGGCGGTCGCGGTGTCGCCCTCGATGGAGATGTGGTTGTCGTCGTAGAGGAAGACCAGGTTGCCGAGCTTCTGGTGGCCGGCCAGCGAGGACGCCTCGGCGGAGACGCCCTCCTGGAGGTCGCCGTCGGAGACGATCGCCCAGATGGTGTGGTCGAAGGGGGAGGTGCCGGCCGGGGCGTCCGGGTCGAACAGGCCGCGCTCGTAGCGGGCGGCCATGGCCATGCCCACGGCGTTGGCCACGCCCTGGCCGAGCGGGCCGGTGGTGGTCTCCACACCGGCGGTGTGGCCGTACTCGGGGTGGCCCGGCGTCTTCGAGCCGTGCGTGCGGAACGCCTTCAGGTCGTCCAGCTCCAGCTCGTACCCGGCGAGGTAGAGCTGGGTGTAGAGGGTCAGCGAGGTGTGGCCGGGAGAGAGGACGAAGCGGTCACGACCGGTCCACTCGGGGTCCGCCGGGTCGTGCCGCATCACCTTCTGAAAGATCGTGTACGCGGCAGGTGCCAGGCTCATCGCGGTGCCGGGGTGCCCGTTGCCCACCTTCTGCACGGCGTCGGCCGCCAGAAGCCGGGCGGTGTCCACGGCGCGCCGGTCGAGGTCGGTCCACTCGAAGCCGTCGGAGGTCTGCGTCGTCATCTTCAAGAAGTCCTCGTTGAGTGCGGGATGGCTGGCCTGACGTGTTCAAACTTAAAAGTCTGACTTTTTCGAGGGAAGGTCGGGGTGTGTCAGCCTGTGGTGAATCTGGGACAGTGATCGCACGACAGGAACGGTACGAAAAGGGCATGGCGGGCATGTTGGGGCAGTCTGGCGGCGGCGGAGCCGTGAGAGAGGACGCCGGCGGCGAGGCGGCGGGTGGTGGCGAGACGGGCGCCGGCGACGGGATCAGAACCTTCCCCTTCCCGGCCGAGCTGGCCGTCGGCGGCGTCGGCATGCAGATCGGCCCCATGGGCACCGACCGCACCTGGCACGCCGAGGCCCCCCTTCATCGCGTCCACCGCATCGACTTCCACGTGGTCATGATCTTCACCGGTGGCCCCGTACGGCACATGATCGACTTCGCCGAGTACGAGGCCGGCGCCGGCGACCTGCTGTGGATCCGGCCGGGACAGGTCCACCGCTTCTCCCGGGAATCCGAGTACCGCGGAACCGTCCTGACCATGCAGCCCGGCTTTCTGCCCCGCTCCACCGTCGAGGCCACGGGCCTGTACCGCTACGACCTGCCGCCGCTGCTGCACCCCGGCCCGGCGCAGCTCACCGCGCTCCGGGCCGCCCTCGACCAGCTCCGCCGGGAGTACGAGGACACCGCCACGCTCCCGCTCAGCCTGCACACCGCCGTCCTGCGGCACGCGCTGACCGCGGTGCTGCTGCGCCTCGCCCATCTCGCCGCCAGCTCCGCGGAAACGTCCCCGCAGCACGCCGACAGCACCTTCACCCGCTTCCGGGACGCCGTCGAGCAGGGCTTCGCCGGCAACCACAGCGTCAGCGCCTACGCCGACGCCCTCGGCTACTCCCGCCGCACCCTGGTGCGTGCCGTGCGCGCGGCCACCGGCGAGACCCCCAAGGGCTTCATCGACAAACGGGTCGTCCTGGAGGCCAAGCGCCTCCTCGCGCACACGGACATGCCGATCGGCCGCGTCGGGGCGGCCGTGGGCTTTCCCGACGCGGCCAACTTCTCCAAGTTCTTCCACCTGCACACCGGCCAGACCCCGGTGGCCTTCCGGGCGGAGCTGCGTTAGGCCCGCTCGTCCGTCCGGCGGCCGGCGCGCACCCGGATGCCCAGGTCGCTGACCTGGTCCAGGTGGCGCAGCTTGTCGGGGTTGTTGATGGAGTGGACCGTGTGGATCCGGTCCTCGGCGATGCCGAGTTCCATGACGGCGACCAGCTCGTCCCGCGCGTCGTACGCCAGTGCGCCGGGCTGCCCGTTGACCTCGGCGAGGCGGACGCGTACGCCGTGCCGTGCGTAGACGGCGAAGCCCCGCAGCACGGTCCGTGCCACCCGCTCCCGCCCGTGCACCGGCCGGCCGAGCGCCGGGACCTTGCCGCCGCCGTCGCCGCGCAGCGCCACGTCCTGGGCCAGCAGCGCCTCCAGCGCCCGCAGGTCCCCCTGCCGGGCGGCGGCGAAGAAGCCGTTCGCCAGCTCCTCCCGCTGCCGCCGTGAGGCGTGGTAGCGCGCCCGGCGGCTGCCGAGGTGCGCGCGGGCCCGCGCGACCAGGTGCCGCGTGCCGTCCACGTCGGTCCCGAGGATCCGCGCGACCTCCGGGTACGGATAGTCGAACACCTCGCGCAGCAGGAAAGCGGCCCGCTGGCGCGGGGTCAGGTTCTCCAGCAGGACGAGGAAGGCCAGCGAGAGCGAGTCGGCGGTCTCCGCGTGGTCGGCCGGAGTGGGACCGGTGACCAGCGGTTCGGGGAGCCACTCGCCGACGTAGCTCTCCCGCCGCACCCGGGCCGAGCGCAGCTGGTCGATGGCCAGCCGGGTGACCAGGGTGGCGAGGTAGGCGCGCGGCGAGGCGATGGGCTCGTCCCGCCGCCGGGCCCGGTGCATCCGCAAGAACGCCTCCTGGACGACGTCCTCGGCCTCGCTCACGCTGCCGAGCATGCGGTAGGCGATGGCGAAGGCCCGGGGGCGCAGCTCGTCGTAGAGGTCGGGGGAAGACATGCCGGGCTATTCCAATCCCTGGGTGAAACCCGTGCGCCAGCTGGGGTACCGGAGCGTCCACCCCAGCTCGCGCTTGGCCTTCTCGCTGGTGATCCCGCGGGCCCGCGTCATCGTATCCACCGCGGCCTCGCCGGCCAGCGGGCGGACCAGCCACGCCGGGACACGGCGCGGCGGTCTCGCCCCGAGCGCGCGGGCCAGTTCCGGCAGCCACACGCGGACCGGCGCCGGCTCGTCGTCGGCGACGTGGTAGATCCCGGGCCTGCCGTGTTCGACGGCCGCGACCGTGGCCGACGCGGCGTCGGCGATGTGCACCAGCGACCACACACCGCCCCCGTCGCCGACGACCGGGAACTTCCGCGCGCGGATCTGCCGGGCCAGCACGGCGTCCGGCGCGGCGCTCATGCCGGTTCCCGGGCCGTAGAAGCCGCCGTAGCGCAGGGCGATGCCCTGGGCCCAGCCGATGCCGGTCACCGAGTCCTCCACGTGGCGCAGCGCGGCCACCGCCGCGGCCGCGTCCGCCGGCGGGTCCGGTTCGATCCGGCCGCTCTCGTCGGTGGCCGGGCCACCGGTGCGTTCCATCCACAGGGCGTTGCTCTGCGCCACGAACCGGCGGACGCCGACGGCGCGGGCGGCGGCGAGCAGGTGGTCGGTGCCTTCGGTGCGCAGCCGGTTGGTGGCGGCGGCCATCCGCTTGACGCTCCTCAGGCCGGCCGGTCCGCTCAGCGCGGTGAGCTGGTGGACGATCACCTCGGGCTCGGCCCTCGCCACGGCGTCGGCGACCGAGTCGGGGTCGAGCGCGTCGACGACGGCCGGCTCGGCTCCGAGTGCGCGCAGGGCCCCCGTCCTGGCCGCCGAGCGGGTCGTGCCGACGACCTCGTGGCCACGCGCCACGAGCCCGGTCACCAGCCGGCTGCCGATGGCGCCGGTCGCGCCCGCGATGAAGATTTTCATGGTGTCTCCGTTCCTCGTGCCGTTCGTCGTAGCGGCACACAGGAGACGGGGCGCCATGGCATCCCATGACCGGATGTGACCCGGTTCACAGGCGGCCGAGGCGGTGCGTCCCTCGGCGCGGGCGGGTGTTTCCGGCCAATCGCTCTACCCTCCATTGACTACTGATTGACCATCTCTTTACTTTCGGTTGGCAGAAACGTCGAGTTGCCTAGTCTCCGGAGGTTTCCCATGGACCAGCTCATCAAGCGCATGACCGAGGAGTCCGTGTGGCAGCGGTGGGTCGCCGTCAACTCCGCCGAGGGCGCGAAGGACGGCTGCATCAGCGCCGCGCCCAAGAGCGGCTGCATCAGCGTCACGGCGAAGAGCGGCTGCATCTCCCGCTGACCGCCGTTCCGCCGACACCCCGGGGCCGCCGGCGCGGCCGTCCCCGCGCCGGCGGCCCTCCGCCCGAGCCGCCGACACCGCCCCGGAGACCCCTGTGAACCGCATGCCGAGTGCCGACGTCCTGGACAAGGTGCGCGACATCCCGATCTACCGCGCCTCCGTCGAACGGGGCCACTTCCCGATCCTGGAGAAACCCGAGATCGCCCGGGGCTTCCCCGACAACTGGATGACCCCGCGACTGGCCCGCGCACTGGAGACGGGAGAGGCCGAATTCGTGCTCTCCACGGGCACCAACCACGCCCGGATGCGGCTCGTCCGGCCGCCGCTCTTCCTGCTCCGCTCCTACTACCGCCTGTGGCGGGAGCACCCCGAACTCGGGGCCTCCTGGCGCGCCGGCGCCCGGCGGGTCTCGCTGACCACCGTGCTGGCCACCGAGCACGTGGCCCGCGTCAACGCCCGCAGGCCCGGCGCGACCCCAGGCGAGCGCTGGCTCGACGACCGCACGCTGTACCTCAACCGCCGTCTGGACCCGGACGACTGGGACCGCGCGGACGTCGAGCGCATGCTCGGCGAGATCCGGGACGTGGCCGGCGCCCACCCCGGCGGCGCGTACCTCCTGGACTGCTCCGGCTACCACCTGGCGCACCTGATCCGCAAAGTCTCCGCCTGGGGCCTGTGGGACGGCTTCCCCCGGCCGGCCGGCATCGTCCACGCGTACGAGTACACGCCGCTGAACGTCCGTACGTACCTGCGCTCCCACTTCGAGTGTCCCGTGGTCGACCTCTTCGGCAGCACCGAACTCGGCTACCTCTTCTCCAGCGACGCCGAAGGCCGCTACCGGCCCCATCTGACGGACATGAGCGTCGAGCTGATCCCGGTGGCACCGGGCAGCGGCATCCACAGCCTCATCGTCACCAGCGTCCGCAACCCGTACATGCCGCTGGTCCGCTACCGGTCCGGCGACTGCGTCCGCACCCACGACGGCAGCACCGACCCCGAGCGGATCGTCTCCTTCTGCGGCCGGGAGAAGGAGCTCCTGCCCACCCCCGGGGGCCCCGTCGCCCAGGCCGACCTCGACCGCCGCGTCTCCGGGGTCAGCGGCCGCGTCTTCCTCCACCGACTGGGCCTGACCGGCGACGACGCCTGCCGGCTGGCGTACACCACCTTCGACGGCGTACCGCTCACCGCCGACGAGACCGCCCGGCTGGCCGCCTCCGTCACCGCCCTGACCGGACGCTCCTGCCAGGTGGAGCACCACGCCCGCATACCGGTCGGCCGCTCCGGCAAGTACGCGTGGCTGGCCGCGCCCGGCTCACCCTGACCCATCGACCCCGGCCGGCACCTTCCCGGTCCGCCCCGGCCCACGGCCTCGTCGGCCCCTTTCCCGGCTTGCCCGGGCCACGGTTCCGGCCGCTCCCGGCCCATGCCGCCGCCGACAGCTTCCCCGGCCCGCTCCCGCGCCACGGCCCCGGCGGCTTCTTCCCCGCTACGCCCCGGCCGAAGGCCTCGCAGGCCGCTTCCCCGACCCGTCCTGAGCCGCGCGCTCCGTCGGCTCCTGTCCCCGGCCCCCTCGGTGCGCCCGTGGGACCGCCCGCCCGGCCTTCCCCGGCCCGCGGGTGAACCCGCCCGGCCGCAGCCCCGCCCCACCCCGTCCACGACACCGACAGGATTCCCATGGTCACGTCCGCAGCGCCCGCCCCCTCCGGCACCGCCGCCGAACCGGCTCCCACCGCGGAGGAGCTGCTCGGCCCCGTCCTGTACGAGGAGGTGGTCCGGCACTTCCTGGCCGGACCCGGCGGCCCCGCCGAGGCCACGGTCCGGCACCAGGTCCGCGAGTGCCTGCGCTACCTGTACCTGGTCTCCCTCCACCCCGACCGGCTCGCCGGCCTCTTCCTCCCCGTCGAGCAGGACATCGACGAGATCTGGCACTACCTCATCCTGCAGACCCGCGAGTACCAGGAGCTGTGCGAACAGCGGCTGCCCGGGCGCCGCTTCATCCACCACCGGAGCATCTCCTACGGCGCCTACCAGGAGGCTCCCGGACGGGCCACGGCCGCCGAGGAGGCGCTGCGCTGGATCCCCCTGTACACGGCCGCGTTCGGCCCGTTCGACGAGGACGCGGTGCCGCACTGGACGATCGTGCGGTTCCTGCGCGACGAACTCGGCATGTCGACGGCACAGATCGCGGCCCTGGCCGACGGCGCGACGGCCCCGGAGCCGTCGGGCACCTGATCCGGACGGCCCCGAGCCCCCGCGTCAGGTGCCGTCAGGCGGTCCGGAGGTCCGGGCGTCGCTGTCGGCGGGCGGCGCCGGCTCCCCGGGGGCGTCCGGGTGCGGCGGCGGGCGCAGCAGGCTGAGGGCGACCGAGACGGCCAGCACGGCGGCGATGACGGCGAGGCTGAGCAGCGAGGGAATCTCGGGCACGGCGCGGCTGACCGTCTTGTGCGCGGCCTGGAGCACGAGCTTGACGCCGATGAACGCGAGGACGAGGGCCAGGCCCTTGCCGAGGTAGTGGAAGCGGTCGAGCAGACCCGCGAGCATGAAGTACAGCGCGCGCAGGCCGAGGATGGCGAAGGCGTTGCTCGTGTAGACGATGAACGCGTCGTTGCTGACGGCCAGCACGGCGGGCACGCTGTCGACGGCGAAGACGACATCGGCGGCCTCGATCGCCGCGACGACCGCCAGCAGCGGGGTGGCGACGAGCCGGCCGGCCTCCCGCACGAAGAAGCGCGTACCGGCGTACTCGTCCCGGACGGGGACGACCCGGCGCAGCAGGCGTACGGCGACGCTCCGGCCCGGGTCGAAACTGTCGTCCTCCTCCTTGAGGATCTTGTAGGCGCTGTAGAAGAGGACGGCGGCGAAGACGAACAGGACGGCGGTGAAGCGGCTCACCACGGCCACGCCCGCGGCGAGGAAGAGGCCGCGGAAGACCAGGGCGCCCAGGACGCCGAGGAACAGCACACGGTGCTGGCTGGACCGCGGCACCTTGAAATAGCCGAAGATCAGCGCGAAGACGAAGAGGTTGTCGACCGACAGACTCTTCTCCAGCAGCCACGCGGTCGTGTACTCCACACCGGCGGTCGTCCCGACCACCAGGAAGACGGCGACGCCGAACGCGACCGCGAGTCCCACCCAGACCGCACTCCAGGCGGCGGCCTCGCGGAACCCGATGACATGGGCGTGCCGGTGCGCGAGCAGATCCACCGCCAGTGACACCACGACGGCGGCGGCGAAGACCGTCCAGAGCCACAGCGGCACACTGTGCACGGATTCGACCCCTCCGGTAGGACAGACCGGTCGTCCCCCCTCCGAGTCTGCGGGACGCCGCGACGGCTGTCCTCCCGGCGGACCACGTGCCGCGGCGCGCGTGCTACAAGGGTGCGGCGGGGAAGCAGGGTGCCGGAGCGGAGAAGGGTGCGGGCGTGAAGCTGACGATTCTGGGCGGTGGAGGGTTCCGGGTGCCGCTGGTGTACGGCGCCCTGCTGGCCGACCACGCCGAGGGGCGGGTCACCGAGGTGGTGCTGCACGACCTGGACGAGCGCCGGCTGCGGGCCGTGTCCCGGGTGCTGGCGGAGCAGGCCGAAGGGGTCCCCGACGCCCCCGTGGTGTCCGCCACCACCGATCTCGACGAGGCCCTGCGCGGCGCCGCCTTCGTCTTCTCCGCGATCCGCGTCGGCGGCCTGGAGGGCAGGGCGGCGGACGAGCGGATCGCGCTCGCGGCGGGGGTGCTGGGCCAGGAGACCGTCGGCGCGGGCGGGATCGCCTACGGACTGCGCACGGTCCCCGTCGCCGTCGACATCGCCCGGCGCGTGGCCCGGCTCGCCCCGGACGCCTGGGTCATCAACTTCACCAACCCGGCCGGCCTGGTCACCGAGGCCATGGCCCGTCACCTCGGTGACCGAGTCATCGGCATCTGCGACTCGCCGGTGGGCCTGGGCCGCCGCATCGCCCGGGTCCTCGGCGCCGCCCCGGAGCGGGCCTTCGTCGACTACGTCGGCCTCAACCACCTCGGCTGGGTGCGCGGCCTGCGCGTGGCCGGACGCGACGAACTGCCCCGGCTGCTCGGTGATGCCGCGCTGCTCGGCTCGTTCGAGGAGGGCCGGCTGTTCGGCGCCGACTGGCTGCGGTCGCTCGGCGCGATCCCCAACGAGTACCTGCACTACTACTACTTCAACCGGGAGACCGTCCGCGCCTACCGGCAGGCCGAGCGGACCCGCGGCGCCTTCCTGCGCGACCAGCAGGCCCGCTTCTACGCCGAGGCGGCCGACCCGGGCGTCTCCGCGCTGCGTGCCTGGGACCGTACCCGCGCCGAGCGCGAGGCGACCTACATGGCGGAGAACCGGGAGAGCGCCGGCGCCGGCGAACGCGAGGAGGACGACCTCTCCGGCGGGTACGAGAAGGTCGCGCTGGCCCTGATGCGGGCCATCGCCCGGAACGAGCGGGCCACCCTGATCCTCAACGTCCGCAACCGCTCGACCCTCCACGTCCTCGACGCGGACGCCGTCGTCGAGGTCCCGTGCCTCGTGGACGCCGACGGCGCGCACCCCCTGGCCGCCGATCCGCTGCCCGGCCACGCCACCGGCCTGGTGTGCGCGGTGAAGGACGTGGAGCGGCAGGTGCTGTCCGCGGCCGAGTCGGGCTCCCGTGCCACCGCGGTGAAGGCGTTCGCCCTGCACCCGCTGGTGGACTCGGTGAACCTCGCCCGCCGGCTGGTGGACGAGTACGCCGCCGCGCATCCCGGGCTGGGGTATCTGACGTAGCGGAGCCGGCGGAATGCGTGGCGCGGGCCGGGCATTTCTGCCCCGTGAGCGAGCCGGTATTTCTACCCCTTGAAATTCCCTCCCGAGCCGGGTGACGCTGCTGTACGGCCTTTTCGCTCACGGATGGGAGTGGCTGATGAAGAAGAGGATCGCGGCGACTGCCGTGGCGGGCATGATGCTCGCCGGAGGGATTTCCATGGCCGCCTCGTCGGCCGACGCGGCTCCCGCACAGGACGAGATCACGTGCACCGCGTCGAAGTTCGCCGGCGTCAACCGGATCGCGATATCAGGAAAGGGATTCCCGGACGGCGAGACGGTCACCGCGAGAAACTCCGCGGGAGTCGAGGTGGGCACGTTCACCACGACACCCGGCGGCTTCTTCGAATTCACCGGACTCCGGAACGACACCTACACGGTGACATCCAAGTTCGCCAAGGTGACCTGCGCGAAGCTTCCCGAGCGGAACGGCCGGGACGGCAGGGGCGACCACCCGCGGGACGGCCGGGACGGCAGGGACGGCAGGGACGGGCGGCACCACCAGCACGACGGCCGGAGTGTCCAGCGGTGACAGCGGCACGGCCGACGGCCCGCCGGGCCCGGCCTCCCCGCCCGGGTGTGGGGCATGCCCAGTGCGCCGCCTGGCCCACTGGGCATGCCGCCGGCCGGGACCGCGTCCACTCTGGGACATGACGGCATGACGGCCGGCCGTTGACCCCGTCGCCCGCCGCGAGGCGGTCCGCCACGTCCTGGAGCCCGTGTGGACGCACCTGTGACCCCCATCAGCGTCATCTGCGACTGCCCGCTGATCGCCCACGGCCTGGCGCATGTGATCGACCCCGAACCGGACCTGCGGATCGTGTCCTCGGTCAGCGAGGTGGGCGACCACCGCGACCGGGGGAACCGCAAGGAGGTCGTCCTGCTGAACGTCCAGTTGCCCGCCTGGGAGACGTCCGGCGTCGTCACCCGGCTGCACCGCAGGGGACACGCGGTCGTCGTGCTGGCGTTCTCGGAAAAACAGTCGGACGCCGTGCTGTGCATCGAGGCCGGGGCCCGCGGTTATCTCGGGCACCGCATCGGTGAGGGGGAATTGCTGACGGCCGTCCGCGCCGTGGCCTCCGGGAGCAGTTATTTCACCGCCGACCTGAACGGCCGGGTCCTGCCCGCGCCGCCGCCGCGCCTCACCGACCGGGAAAAACAAATTCTCCAACTGCTCGCCGCCGGTGCCACGGACCGGGAAATCGCCGGTGCCCTGAACATCACCGAGAACACGGTGCACTCACATCTGGACCGGCTGCGCGGCAAGACCGGATTCCACCGCAGGGCGGATCTGACCCGACTGGCACTGCGCTACGGCCTGACCGGTGAGTCCGGTGCGTGAGGAGAGTGGCAGGGGAGTGCCGGCAGTGGAGTGCTGGAGCGGCGGTACCTCGCCCGCCGAAGCCGTTCGTGGAGTGCTAGAGCGGCAGCACCTCGCCCGCCGAAGCCGTTCGCGTGGGCGCCGGTACCGCCGGGAGCACCACCTCGGCCGGCTCCGCCGGGTGCCGGGACAGTCCGGCGGGCAGCAGCGGGCGCGGTCCCGCCACCACCGTGTAGTCCTGCCCGAGGAACGGCGGTTCGATCACCCCGGGGTCGTCGCCCAGTGCCAGCCGCACCGCCGCCCAGGGCGCGTTCACCCCACAGAGCGACAGCTGGTGCAGCCCTCCGGCGGGCCTGGTGTTGACGTCCAGCAGCACCGGGCGGTCGCCGAGCATCCGGAACTGGATGTTGGACAGGTGGTGCAGCCCGAAGCCCTCCGCGATCAGCCGGGCCGGCGCCAGCCACCGCTCGTCCAGGGTGAAGCCCCGGCGGCGGCCGTTCTTGGTGCGGCCGACGGCCAGCCGTACCCGGTTGTCCGTCCCGGTCAGGCAGTCGACGGACACCTCCGGCTCCGCCAGCCGGGGCATCACCAGCCAGTCCACGGGCTCCCCGGCCCGCCGCAGGGCGTCGAGGACCAGGTCCAGCCGCGCGTAGGGGCCCGGGAAGCCGCCCAGCTCGGACAGGGACACGGGGGCCCGGGTGATCACCCGGAAGCCCACCCCGCCCGCCCCGGCGGCCGGCTTGAAACACGCCTGGTGCCCGGCCTCCTCCAACTCCTCGACCGCCGCCAGGAGTTCGTCAGCCGTCCGGACCCGCCACCACGGCGGTACCGGGACGCCCACCGAGCGCACCGCCTCGTACGCGATCGCCTTGTCCTCGAACACGGCGACCGCTTCGGGCGTCGGCGCCAGCAGCGCCGTGCCGGCCGCCGCGAACTCGGCCCGGTGCGCCACGATCGCCGCCTGGTGCAGCCGGGGCACGAACACGTCGATGCCGCGCCGGGCGCACTGGTCGAGGGCGTATTCGACGTACGCGGCCGGGGACAGGCCCTCCGGCTCCAGCTCGGCGGTGTCGGCGGCGGCCAGCACGGGGGAGTCCGGGTCACCGTGCGTGGCGTGGATCTCGACCGCCCGGTCGGCGGGATTTCTCCGCAGCTGATCCATGAAGAACACGTTCTCCGCGTACGTGCGGTTGAGCCAGACGCGTACGCGAGAGAGCATGCAGGCCGCCTTTCGGGTGTGCGGGCAGGGCGGGGCGGCCCGTGCCCGGGCAGGTGCGAGGAAGGGTCACCAAGCAGCCCTGTGCGAAAGGGAGTCGGGGGCGCCGGTGTCGGGCCGATCATACGGCCAACCGGAGCCCCCTCGTGCACCCCCCGTGTCAAGGACGCGGCCCGCGTGTCAGGGCCTCGTGGACGCCGCCCGGTCGGCGTCGGCGACGTGCCCGGCAGCCGCCCCCGCGGACTCCGGCGAGCCGGTGACGGGAGCGCCGCCGCGCTGGGCCCGGGGCAGCCGGAGCGCGATCAGCAGACCAAGGACCATGCCGGCCGCCGTGAGCAGGACGACCAGGAACTCCCCGTCCGCGGTGGCGGCCCGCAACGCCTGGCCGGTCTTGCCGCCGGTGCCGGCGTCGGCGAGGGCGGTGAGCACGGCCAGGCCGATGGCGTTGCCCAGGTTGAGGGTGGTGGAGGCCATGCCGTTCGCGATGCCCTGTTCGCCGGGCGCGATCCTGGTGGCGGCCGCGATCCACATGGCCGTCCACACGATGCCCTGGCCCACCCCGGAGACGATCAGCCCGGGTACGGCGATGCCGTAGCCGGCGTCCGCGTCGAACCCGAGGGAGAGGACCGCGGTGCCGACCGCGCCCACCAGGAAGCCCGCGATCAGGGTGGTGCGGGCGCCCAGCCGGGTGGTCATGCGCTCGCCGAGCTGGGTGCCGGCGGCGATGGCCACGGACGGCACGAGGAACGCGAGCCCCGTCTCCAGGGCGCTGAAGCCGTGCACCGACTGCAGCAGCACGGTGAGGAAGTAGGGCAGGGTGCCGAACGTGGCCATGTACAGGAACGTCACCGTGATGGCCACGCTCAGGCTGCGGTTGCGGAACAGCCGGAACGGCATCAGCGGGTCGGCGCTGCGGGACTCGATCGCGGCGAACGCGGCCAGGCACACCACGGCGGTGACGGCCGCGCCGATGACCGCGGGGGAGGCCCAGCCCCACTCCGGGCCCTCCACCAGGGCGAAGACGAGCAGGGTGGCGCCGGCGGTGACGGTGAGGGCGCCGGGCAGGTCGAACTTGCGGCCCGCGGAGCCCGCCGGGTCGCGCGGGATGACGAACACGGCGGCCAGGGCGACGAGCCCGGCCAGCGGCACGTTGACGAAGAACACGGCGGGCCAGCCGAAGGCCTCGGTGAGCAGGCCGCCCAGCAGCGCCCCGACCGTCAGCCCGCTGGCCCCGGCCCCGCCCCACACGGCGAGCGCCCGGTTCCGCTTGGGGCCCTCCTCGAACAGGGTGTTGATCAGCGACAGTGTGGACGGCAGCAGCAGCGCGCCGCCGATGCCCTGCACCGCCCGCGCGGCGACGATGACCTCGGGGCTGCCCGCCAGTCCGCCGGCCAGTGAGGAGACGGCGTACACGGAGAGCGCGAGCACGAAGATCCGGCGCCGGCCGAGCAGATCGGCGGCCCGGCCGCCGAGCAGCAGGAAGCCGCCGGCGAAGACGACGTAGGCGCTGACGACCAGTTGCTGGGTCTGGCCGGGGAAGTCCAGGTCGGCGCCGATGTCGGGCAGGGCGACGAACACGATGTTCAGGTCGAGGGAGAAGATCAGCTGCGCCAGCGCCAGCAGCGCCAGGCTCCAGCCCGGCCGGGTCCGGCCGGGTCCGGCCGCCTCTGTGTGCGGCCTGGGGGAGGTGGACATGGTCGGCCCTTCGGGGTCATGGGCAGGGCGGCCCAGCTCATACGACAGTTCGCATAGTTGCGTACTGTCGAACTTTCGCCCAGCGGAACCATCGGGATCCGGCCATGGAAGTGCCGGCCGGGCGGACCGGCCCGCTCCGGCGCGGGAACTGAACGCGCGCCTGGCCGGACGGTCGCGCTACCGTGGAGCGGTGATCCCGTACGACCCGGACCCGTGCCGGAATGCGGTCCGGGAATCACCTCGACGGTGACCGGAAAACGACGATGGCCCGCCAAGTCGCCGCCGCCTGAAGGACGCTGACGCCCGGACGGAAGGCTCTTGTCCCGGGCCGGGTCGGTGTGTTGTTGTGGTGCCATCGGATGATCGGAAGGGGTGCCCGGGGTGGAGTCGACGGCCGGGACCGGACAACTGCTGGCCATCAGCGACCTGCACATCGGCTATCCGGACAATCGCGCCCTCGTCGAGGCCATGCGGCCCGAGAGCGACGAGGACTGGCTGATCGTGGCCGGTGACGTCGCGGAGACCGTGGCCGACGTCCGCTGGGCCCTCGGCACGCTCGCGCGCCGCTTCCGCAAGGTGCTGTGGGCGCCCGGCAACCACGAGCTGTGGACCCACCCCAGTGACGAGGTCACCCTGCGCGGCGTCGCCCGTTACGAACACCTGGTCGAGGTGTGCCGGGAACTGGGCGTCGTCACCCCCGAGGACCCCTATCCCGTGTGGCGCGGCGCAGGCGGCCCGGCCGTCGTCGCCCCGCTGTTCCTGCTGTACGACTACTCGTTCCTGCCGGCCGGCTGCGCCACCAAGGCGGAGGGCCTGGCCTACGCCGAGGGCACCGGCATCGTCTGCAACGACGAGTACCTGCTGCACCCCGACCCGTACCCGACCCGTGAGGCATGGTGCCGGGCCCGGGTCGCCGAGACCGAGCGCCGGCTGGCCGAGCTGCCCGAGGACCTGCCGACCGTGCTGGCCAACCACTACCCGCTGGACCGGCACCCCACCGAGATCCTCTGGCACCCCGAGTTCGCCATGTGGTGCGGCACCGGGCTGACCGCCGACTGGCACCGCCGGTTCCGGGTCGCCACCATGGTCTACGGCCATCTGCACATCCCCCGCACCACCTGGCACGACGGAGTCCGCTTCATGGAGGTCTCCGTGGGTTACCCCCGCGAATGGCGCAAGCGCCCGGACCCGCCGGGACGGCTGCGCCGCATCCTGCCGATGGAGGTCGAAGCCGGTGATCGAGGAGCTGCTCCCGGAGTCGGTCGTGGCCGTGGAGGCGCAGACTGACGATCCGCTGTGGGAGACCCCGCTCTTCCCCGCGGAGGAGGCGCTCGTCGTGCGCGCGGTGGCCAAGCGGCGCCGTGAGTTCGCCGCCGTGCGCGGCTGTGCCCGGCGCGCCATGGAGAAGCTCGGCGTGCCGCCGCAGGCCGTGCTCAGCGGTGAGCGGGGCGCGCCGCTGTGGCCCGAGGGGCTGGCCGGCAGCATGACCCACTGCGAGGGCTACTGCGCCGCCGCGCTGGTCCGCGCAGCCGACCTCGCCTCCCTCGGCATCGACGCCGAGCCGCACGGGCCGCTCCCGGAGGGCGTCGGCGAGAGCGTGTTCCTGCCCGCCGAGTCCGCGCGCCTTGATGAGCTGGCCCTGCGCCGGCCCGCCCTGCACTGGGACCGGCTCCTGTTCAGCGCCAAGGAGTCCGTCTACAAGGCGTGGTTCCCGCTCACCCGCGAGTGGCTCGACTTCTCCGAGGCCGACATCACCCTGCACCCGGGCACCGGCGGCGCGTCGCACGGCACCCTGCGCGCCGAACTCCTCGTCCCCGGACCCCTCGTCGGCGGCCGGCGCCTCCAGACCTTCGAGGGCCGATGGATCGTCAGGGACGGAGTGGCGGCGACATCCGTCGTCATACCGCACGCGTCCCCGGCCCCGCACCCCTGACGCCGGACACCCGCGCACCACACGCGCTCCGAGCCCCGGGCGGCCCAGGCGCCCTCCCCACCCGCCCCCGGGCCCCTGGCCGGCCGGGCACTCCTGCGTTCGACTGGGCGGTCCGCGCCGACGCCGAGCCCCGGGCGGCCGGGCAGCCTCGCGCCCCGGGCACAGCTGGTCCTCCGCAGGTACCCTCGGGCAGCCTCGCGCCCCGCGCGCAGCTGGTCCTCCGCGCGTACCCCCGGGCCCCTGGCCGGCCGGGTACTCCTGCGTTCGACTGGGCGGTCCGCGCCGGCGTCGAGCCCCGGGCGGCCGGGCGGCTCCCGCGCCCGGGGCACAGCTGGTCCTCCGCATGCACCCCCGAGCCCCCTGCCTCGGGCGGCCGGGCGGCCCGCGCGCCCCGAGTACAGATGGTCGTCCGCATGCGCCCCCGAGCCCCGGGCGGCTGGGCGGCCCCGTGTTCAGGCGGTCCTTCCGTACGCGTCCCCGGGCCCCTGGCCGGCCGGGTACTCCTGCGTTCGACTGGGTGGTTCGCACCGGTGTCGAGCCTCGGGCGGCTGGGCGGCCCCCGTGTTCAGGCGGTCCTTCCGTATGCGTCCCCGGGCCCCTGGCCGGCCGGGTACTCCTGCGCTCGACTGGGCGGTCCGCACCGGCGTCGAGCCCCGGGCGGCCGGGCGGCCCCCGTGTTCAGGCGGTCCTTCCGTACGCATCCCCGGACCCCTGACCGGCCGGGCCGGGCACTCCCGCGCTCAGCCGGGCGGCCCGCACCCGCGCCGCGCCCCGGGCACAGATGGTCCTCCGTAGGTACCCCCGGGCAGCCCCCGCGCCCCGCGCGCAGCTGGTCCTCCGCACGTACCCCCGGGCACCGGGCGGTCGGCGGAGCGCGCGCAGCCGGACCGTCAGGCGGGCGGGTACCAGTCGCGCAGCAGGCGGAAGAAGGCCGTCTCGTTGCCCGCCAGTCCCGCCTCCGCGAGCGCCCGTTCGGCCTCGGCGAGGACCGTGGGCGGAACCACGGCGGGCCGGCCGCCCGGCGGTCCGTCGAAGGCGGCGCGCACCGTGTGGAGCAGCCGCAGATACGCCTGGACGGCGGTGCGCTCACGATCGGTCAGTACGGCGGTGGGCATCGGTCGGCTCTCCCCGGATAGGCGTCACGGTCACGCGCCCTGCGGCGCCGCGCACCGCGTCGTACGGCGCACGCCCCCAGCTTGCCGCCCGCCACTGACAATCCCGTCCGGCTCGGCCCGCGTTCGCCCGCTCAGCGCAGGCGCGCGGAGGGAACGGCCGTACCCGGGCGCGCCGCCCGCGCCGGGGCCCGGCGTCGCCTCAGGACTCGGGCCGCTTCACGCTCTCCAGGAGCATGTCCAGCCACTCCGCGACCTTGTCCCGGTGCTGGTCGGTGGGCAACTGCGCGGCCCGCCAGGCGATTCCGCGCACCCCGTGGTCCTGGAGCAGCCGCTCCAGCGGGTCCTCCACCGCCTCGACATCGGCCCGCTCCCGGTCCGCGAGCTTCTGCAGCAGCTCCTGCTCGACCCGCTGCAACGCGCCGGCCAGCGCCTCGGGGTCCTCCGCGGTGAGGAAGCCGGCGTGCACCCGGAAGAAGCGCTGCAACGCGTCGCAGTGCTCCATGGTGGGCCGCCGGTCGCCGTTGATGAGGGCGCCGGCCTGCTGCCGGGACATGCCCGCGCCGTCGGCGATCTCCTGCTGGGTGTACCGGCGTCCGCCCGGTTTCAGCCGGGTGCGGCGCAGCAGGTCCAGGCGCTGCAGGAAACGGGCCTGGACGTCCGGCTCGCCCGCCGGCCGGCCGCTGAGCAGGGCCCTGACCACCGGCTCGGGCACTCCGCAGGCGATGGAGAGCCGCCCGACGTCGAAGACCTCGGCGTGCGGTACGCCGAGGCGGTCGGCGAGCGCGGTGACGCGGGCGACGACGGCCGGCAGCTGGGCGGTCGCCGAGGCGCCCGGATCCTCGTAGCCATCCGTCACCGACAGAACTCCTACGTCTCTAAAGAGGGCTTCAGGTGCGTCCGTGCTTCTCACGAGCGATCGCCGTGAACTTCCGGGAGAGTAGCCCGTGTCCGGAACCCACATCCAGGTGTCGCCACAACTGTGGCGAATTTCAGCCGTCAACCGGCATGAAATGCCACGATAGTTGACATCACTCTTGCCTGGGCAGCAGGATCGCATCGCCGCGTGAAAGGCCGCAGAGGCAAGAGGGGTGACCTCCCGATGGCACATCAGGCAGGAGGGCAGCGGCCGGCACCGCGGCCCGTCCCCGACACTTGCGACACCCAGGCGTACCTCCAGGACTACGGGGCGCTGCTGGAGTACATGTCATGTCCGTCCCTGGTGGTCGACCGCCAGTGGAACGTGGTCATGGCGAACCGGGCGTTCGAGGCGCTGTTCGGCGGAGTGCGCCCGCATCCGACGGCCATGCCGGGGGAGAACTTCCTGCGGTTCGTCCTGTTCCACCCGGACGCGGGCGAGATCCTCGGCGAGCACGAACCGGCCTGGTGCCTGCCGATGCTGGCCCAGCTCCGCAGCGCGCTGGAGTCCTGCGGTCACGACCACGAACTCCAGGCCGTGCGCCGGGAGATCGCCCAGGACCCGATCATGGAGGCCGCCTACCGGCACGGCCTGCCGCACTGGATCCGCGCCGTCGGCGAGGCCGCGACCCGCCTCGACGGCGCCGTGCGCCTCCTGCACCACCCGGACCCGCGGCGCGGGCGCACCGAGTGCCGGATCGTGGAGGAGGCGCCGCAGCCGCTGCGGGAGCTGGGCTACCGGCGCCTGACGATGGTGCTGCGCGAGCCCCGCCGCCCCGCCGCGCCGGTACGCCGACCCCGTCGCACCCGGGGCACCGCCTCCCACCTCACGGCGGTCCCGGGCCCCGAGAACTGACCCCCGGCCGGCCCGCACCCGGACGCCGCCCGCCGCCTGCTCCGCAGCCCCCTCCGGCCCGCCGCGACAGCGCAAGCGACTTGCATCGCTTGCGCTACTCTTGCGCGCATGACGCGACGACTTGCGGAAGTGGCGAAGAAGGTCGGGGTCAGCGAGGCCACCGTCAGCCGGGTGCTCAACGGCAAACCCGGGGTCTCCGACGCCACCCGGCAGGCGGTGCTGACGGCCCTCGACGTCCTCGGCTACGAGCGCCCCACCCAGCTGCGCGGCGAACGCGCCCGGCTCGTCGGCCTGGTCCTGCCCGAGCTGCAGAACCCCATCTTCCCGGCGTTCGCCGAGGTCATCGGCGGCGCCCTGGCGCAGCTCGGGCTGACCCCGGTGCTGTGCACCCAGACCAAGGGCGGGGTCTCGGAGGCGGACTACGTCGACCTGCTGCTCCAGCAGCAGGTCTCGGGCGTCGTGTTCGCCGGCGGCCTGTACGCCCAGGCCGACGCGCCGCACGACCACTACCGGCTGCTCGCC
Organism: Streptomyces sp. NPDC038707; assembly: GCF_040636485.1. NCBI lineage: Bacteria > Bacillati > Actinomycetota > Actinomycetes > Kitasatosporales > Streptomycetaceae > Streptomyces > Streptomyces sp. NPDC038707. Next base: position 66,730 of record NZ_JBEZUP010000033.1, on the reverse strand, counting down.
GAGCGCAACATCCCCGTCGTGCTGGTCAACGCGGCCATCGAGCACCTCGGCTTCCCGGGCGTGTCCTGCGACGACGCCGTGGCCGTCGAGCAGGCCTGGCGGCACCTGGCCTCCCTCGGCCACGAGCGCATCGGCCTGCTCCTCGGCCCCGGTGACCACGTGCCCTCGGCCCGCAAACTGGCCGCCGCCCGCGCGATCGCCGGCGACCTGCCGGAGGAGTTCGTCGCGCGGGCCATCTTCTCCCTGGAGGGCGGGCACGCCGCCGCCTCCCGGCTGCTCGACCGCGGCGTCACCGGCATCATCTGCGCCTCCGACCCGCTGGCCCTCGGCGCGGTGCGGGCGGCCCGCCGCAAGGGGTACGACGTCCCGGGCCGTGTCTCCGTCGTCGGCTACGACGACTCGGCGTTCATGAACTGCACCGAACCCCCGCTGACCACCGTCCGCCAGCCCATCGAGGCCATGGGACGCGCGGCCGTGGAGCTGCTGAACGCGCGGATCGGCGGCGCCGCCGTACCCGCCGAGGAGCTTCTGTTCGAGCCGGAACTGGTGGTGCGCGGCTCCACCGCGCAAGCCCCGCGCGATTGAGCCCGCGAAGATCCGACGCGTTGTTCAATAATTACAGATTCTGCGCGACATCTTGCGGACGGTTGTCGGCGGTGCTTGAGTGTGCGGCGCCCACCACTGCTGCCCTGAGTGCCATGAGGGGTCACCGATGAGACACACCGGGTTCCGCCGTACCGTCGTCGCGATCGGCGTCTGTTCCTCCCTCGCCCTCGCCGCCACCGCCTGCGGGTCCGGTGCCGACGGAGCGGCGAGCGGTAAGACCCGCATCACCGTCAACTGCGAGCCGCCCAGGAGCGCCAGGACCGACCGCGCCTTCTTCGAAGCCGACGTCGCCGCGTTCGAGCAAGCGCATCCGGACATCGACGTGGTCGCCCACGACGCCTTTCCCTGCCAGGACCCGAAGACCTTCGACGCCAAACTCGCCGGCGGCCAGATGGAGGACGTGTTCTACACGTACTTCACCGACGCCCGGCACGTCGTGGACACCGGCCAGGCCGCCGACCTCACGCCCTACCTGAAGGAACTCAAGAGCTACCGGAGCATCCAGAAGCAGCTGCGGGACATCTACACCGTCGACGGCAAGGTCTACGGCATCCCGCGCACCGGCTACTCCATGGGCCTGATCTACAACCGCGCCCTGTTCCGCGAGGCCGGACTGGACCCCGACCGGCCCCCGGCGACCTGGGACGAGGTCCGCGCCGCCGCCCGGAAGATCGCGGCCCTCGGCGACGGCACGGTCGGCTACGCCGACTACAGCGCACAGAACCAGGGCGGCTGGCACTTCACCGCCGAACTGTACGCGCAGGGCGGCGACGTCGTCGCCGCCGACGGCAAGAAGGCCACCATCGACACCCCCGAGGGCCACGCCGTGCTGCAGAACCTGCACGACATGCGGTGGACCGACGGCTCGATGGGCAGCAGACAGCTCCTCGTCATCAACGACGTGCAGCAGATGATGGGTTCGGGCCGGCTCGGCATGTACCTCGCCGCCCCCGACAACATCCCGATCCTGGTCAAGGAGAAGGGCGGCGACTACAAGGACCTCGCCCTGGCCCCCATGCCGGGCGGCCACGCCACCCTCATCGGCGGCGACGGCTACATGTTCGGCAAGAAGGCCACGCCCGCCCAGATCCGCGCCGGCCTCAAGTGGCTCGACCACATGTTCCTCACCCCCGGCAAGGGCTTCCTCGGCGACTACGCCCGCGCCAAGAAGCACGACGCCCCGGTCGGCCTGCCCGAGCCACGCCTGTTCACCGGCGCCGCCGACGCCACCGACCAGCGGCTGAAACAGGCCAACGCCAACGTCCCGGTGGAGAACTACCGGGCGTTCCTCGACGGCAACGGCAAGCTGCGCTTCAAGACGGAGCCGCCGCACGCCCAGCAGATCTACTCCGTCCTCGACGGCACCGTCTCCGCCGTCCTCACCCAGAAGGACGCCGACATCGACCAGCTCCTCGAGAAGGCGTCCGGCAAGATCGACAGCATTCTGGCCCGGGGCTGACCGCCATGCCGAAGACGGCCGAGCGACGGCCCGTCGCACCGCCCCCCGCTCCCGCGCTCCCGGCACCCGCTTCGGCCGGGCGTCGCCGGCGCCGCCTGGCCGACCAGGCCCGCGCCCACGGCTTCCTCCTCGGCGGCCTGCTCTGCTTCGCCCTGTTCTCCTGGTACCCGGCGATCCGCGCGGTCGTCATCTCCTTCCAGACCTACACCCCGGGCGCACCGCCCCAATGGGCCGGCACCGCCAACTTCACGCGCGTCCTGCACGACCCCGAGTTCGCCGACGCCTGGCGCAACACCCTCACCTTCACCCTGCTGGCCCTGCTCATCGGCTTCGCGGTTCCCTTCGTCCTCGCCCTCGTCCTGAACGAACTGCGGCACGCCAAAGCCTTCTTCCGGATCGTCGTCTACCTGCCGGTGATGATCCCGCCGGTGGTCAGCGCCCTGCTGTGGAAGTGGTTCTACGACCCGGGAGCCGGCCTCGCCAACGAGGTACTGCGCCTGCTGCACCTGCCCACCTCGAACTGGACCAACGGCACCGGCACCGCGCTCGTCTCCCTGGTGCTCGTCGCCACCTGGGCCAACATGGGCGGCACCGTCCTCATCTACCTCGCCGCGCTCCAGTCCATCCCCGGTGAGCTGTACGAGGCGGCCGAACTGGACGGCGCGAGTCTCCTCCAGCGCGTCCGGCACGTCACGATCCCGCAGACCCGGTTCGTGATCCTGATGCTGATGCTGCTTCAGATCATCGCCACCATGCAGGTGTTCACCGAACCGTTCGTCATCACCGGCGGCGGCCCCGAGAACGCCACCGTCACCGTGCTGTACCTCATCTACAAATACGCCTTCCTCTACAACGACTTCGGCGGCGCCTGCGCCCTCAGCGTCATGCTGCTGGTCCTGCTCGGCGCCTTCTCCGCCCTGTACCTGCGGCTCACCCGCACCGAGGGGGACACATGACCCCGGGCACCCGCACCCTGATCTCCCCGGCCGTCCTCGCCCGCCCGCGCGGAAAGGCCCTCTACTGGACGGTGTTCACCGCGGTCGTCGTCCTCTTCGCGCTCGCCTTCCTCTTCCCCGTGTACTGGATGGTGACCGGTGCGCTGAAGTCACCCGACGAGGTGGCCCGCACCCCGCCCGCCTGGCTGCCCGAGCACTGGCACCCCGGCGGCTACGCCGACGCCTGGGAACTGATGGAGCTGCCCCGGCACCTGGGGAACACCCTGGTCCAGGCGGCCGGCGCCTGGGCCTTCCAGCTGGTGTTCTGCACCGCCGCCGCCTATTCCCTGTCCAAGCTGAGACCCGCGTTCGGCAAGGTGGTCCTCGGCGGCATCCTCGCCACCCTCATGGTCCCGGCACAGGCGCTGGTCGTCCCCAAGTACCTGACCGTCGCCGACCTGCCGCTGATCCACACCAGCCTGCTCAACGACCCCCTCGCCGTCTGGCTGCCCGCGGTCGCCAACGCCTTCAATCTCTACCTGCTCAAACGCTTCTTCGACCAGCTGCCGCGCGAGGTGCTGGAGGCCGCCGAGATCGACGGCGCCGGAAAGCTCCGCGTCCTGTGGTCCGTCGTGCTGCCCATGTCCCGGCCGGTGCTCGGCGTGGTGTCGATCTTCGCGCTGGTCGCCGTGTGGCAGGACTTCCTGTGGCCGCTGATGGTCTTCTCCGACACCGGCAAGCAGCCGATCAGTGTGGCCCTCGTGCAGCTGTCGCAGAACATCCAGCTCACCGTGCTCATCGCCGCGATGGTGATCGCCAGCCTCCCGATGGTGGCGCTCTTCCTCGTCTTCCAGCGGCACATCATCGCCGGGATCGGCGCGGGCAGCACCAAGGGCTGACGCCGCCGCCCCGTCCACAGAAAGGCCGACCTCCGTGGGACAGCCCACCCCTGCCCGGAAAGACCCCGACTGGTGGCGTGACGCCGTCATCTACCAGGTGTACGTCCGCAGCTTCGCGGACGGCGACGGCGACGGCACCGGCGACCTCGCGGGCGTCCGCGCCCGGCTGCCGTACCTGGCCGAACTCGGCGTGGACGCCCTGTGGTTCACCCCCTGGTACCTGTCGCCCCTCAAGGACGGCGGTTACGACGTCGCCGACTACCGGACCATCGACCCGGCCTTCGGCACCCTCGCCGAGGCGGAGAAGCTCATCGCCGAGGCCGCCGAGTGGGGCATCCGCACCCTCGTCGACATCGTGCCCAACCACGTCTCCGACCGGCACCCCTGGTTCCGGGCCGCGCTCGCCGCCGCACCCGGCAGCCCCGAACGCGAACTGTTCCACTTCCGGCCCGGACGCGGCCCGCACGGTGAACTCCCGCCCAACGACTGGCCTTCGCAGTTCGCCGGCTCCACCGAACCGGTGTGGACCCGGCTGCCCGACGGCGACTGGTACCTGCACCTGTTCACCCCCGAGCAGCCCGACCTCAACTGGGCCCACCCGGTCGTCCGCCGGGAACACGAGGACATCCTGCGCTTCTGGTTCGAGCGGGGCGTCGCCGGCGTCCGCATCGACTCGGCGGCCCTGCTCGCCAAGGACCCGGACCTCCCCGACCTCGCCGGCCGCCCCGAACCCCACCCGTTCCTCGACCGCGACGAACTCCACGACATCTACCGCTCCTGGCGGCGCGTGGCCGACGCGTACGACGGCGTCTTCGTCGGCGAGGTCTGGCTCCCCGACCCCGAGCGCTTCGCCCGCTACCTGCGTCCCGACGAACTCCACACCGCCTTCAACTTCTCCTTCCTCACGTGTCCTTGGGACGCGGCCCGGCTGCGCTCCGCGATCGACACCACCCTCGCCGAGCACGCCCCCGTCGGCGCCCCGGCCACCTGGGTGCTGTGCAACCACGACGTCACCCGCACCGTCACCCGCTACGGCCGCGCGGATACCGCCTTCGACTTCGCCACCAAGGCCTTCGGCACCCCGACGGACCTCGCGCTCGGCACCCGGCGGGCCCGGGCCGCCGCCCTGCTGTCGCTGGCGCTGCCCGGCGCGGTCTACGTCTACCAGGGCGAGGAACTCGGCCTGCCGGAGGCCGACATCCCGCTCGACAGCATCCAGGACCCGATGCACTTCCGCTCCGGCGGCACCGACCCCGGCCGCGACGGCTGCCGGGTACCGCTGCCCTGGGCCGCCGAGCTGCCGTACGCCGGATTCGGCTCCCGCGAGGAGCCCTGGCTGCCGCAGCCGGCCGGCTGGGCGTCGTACGCGGCCGACCGCCAGCGCCGGGACCCGCACTCCATGCTCTCCCTCTACCGCACGGCCATCGCCCTGCGCCGCGTGTTCGGCGACGGCCCCCTGACCTGGCTGCCCGCCCCCGACGGCGTGCTCGCCTTCAGCCGCGCGGACGCGGTGTGCGTGGTCAACCTCTCGGCCACGCCCGTCCCGCTCCCCGCGCACTCCCGGCTCCTGCTCGGCAGCGGCCCGCTGGACGACGCGGGCCGGCTGCCCCAGGACACGGCGGCCTGGCTGCGCCGCTGAGCCACGCCCCGGCGCACCACCGCGCCGTCGGCGCGGCCGAGCCCCCCCACGCACCACAGCGCTGTCCCACGCACCCCACCACGAAGGGATCGGCACATGCACAGCAGCACCGCCGGACACCTCCGGCGCATGCCGGCCATCGGGGCGGTCGTCGCCCTGGCCGCCGGCATGCTCGTCACCCTCGCCCCGGCCGCCCACGCGGCGCCGGGCGCCACGCTCCCGTTCACCTCCGTGGAGGCCGAGTCGGCGAACGGCACCGGCACCCGGATCGGCCCCGACTACACACAGGGCACCCTCGCCTCGGAGGCGTCCGGCCGGCAGGCCGTGCGGCTGGCGTCCGGGCAGCGGGTGGAGTTCACCGTGCCGAGCACGGCCAACGCGCTGAACCTCGCCTACAGCGTCCCCGACGGCCAGTCCGGCGCGCTGAACGTGTACGTCAACGGCACCCGGCTCGCCAGGACGCTGCCGGTGACCGCCAAGTACTCCTACGTCGACACCGGCTGGATCACCGGCTCCAGGACCCACCACTTCTTCGACAACACCCGCATGCTGCTGGGCCGCACCGTCCAGGCCGGCGACAAGGTCGCCGTCGAGGCGTCCGGCGTCCAGGTCACCGTCGACGTCGCCGACTTCGAGCAGGCCGCCCCGGCCGCCGCCCAGCCCGCCGGCTCGGTGTCCGTCGTCACCAAGGGCGCCGACCCCACCGGCAGCGGCGACTCCACCCAGGCGTTCCGGGACGCCATCGCCGCCGCCCAGGGCGGCACGGTGTGGATCCCCCCGGGCGACTACCGGATCACCTCCTCCCTCGGCGGCGTACAGAACGTCACCCTCCAGGGCGCCGGCCACTGGTACTCCGTCGTGCACGCCTCCCGCTTCATCGACCAGCCGAACTCCGCGGGCAACGTCCGCCTCAAGGACTTCGCGGTCATCGGAGAGGTCACCGAACGGGTCGACTCCAGCCCGGACAACTTCGTCAACGGCTCGCTCGGCCCCGGCAGTTCTGTGTCCGGCATGTGGCTCCAGCACCTGAAGGTGGGCCTGTGGCTCACCGGCAACAACGACAACCTGGTGGTGGAGAACAACCGCATCCTCGACACCACCGCCGACGGCCTCAACCTCAACGGCAACGCCAAGGGCGTGCGGGTGCGGAACAACTTCCTGCGCAACCAGGGCGACGACGCCCTCGCCATGTGGTCCCTGTACGCCCCGGACACCGACTCCAGCTTCGAGCACAACACCGTTTCCCAGCCCAACCTCGCCAACGGCATCGCGATCTACGGCGGCACCGACATCGCCGTACGCGACAACGTGGTCTCCGACACCAACGCCCTCGGCAGCGGCATCGCGATCTCGAACCAGAAGTTCCTCGACCCCTTCCACCCCCTGGCCGGCACCATCACCGTCGCCGGCAACACCCTCGTGCGCACCGGCGCCATGAACCCCAACTGGAACCACCCGATGGGCGCCCTGCGCGTCGACTCCTACGACAGCGCCGTGGGCGCCACCGTGAACATCACCGACACCTCGATCACCGACAGCCCGTACAGCGCCTTCGAGTTCGTCTCCGGAGGCGGGCAGGGCTACCCGGTACGGAACGTCAACGTCACCGGTGCGACCGTGCGCAACACCGGGACGGTCGTCGTCCAGGCCGAGGCCCAGGGCGCGGCCGTCCTCAAGAACGTCACCGCCACCCAGGTCGGCGCGGCCGGCGTGTACAACTGCCCCTTCCCGGCGAACTCCGGGTCCTTCACGCTCACCGACGGCGGCGGCAACTCCGGCTGGTCGAGCACCTGGCCGGACTGCTCCACCTGGCCCCGGCCCGGACAGGGCAACCCCGAACCGGACCCGAACCGCAACCTCGCCAAGGGCCGCCCGGCCACCGCGACCGGCTCCCAGGACGTCTACACGCCCGGCAAGGCGGTCGACGGTGACCCGAACTCCTACTGGGAGTCGGCCAACAACGCCTTCCCGCAGTCCTGGACGGTCGACCTCGGCGCGTCCTACGGCGTGCGCCGCCTGGTGCTGAAGCTGCCGCCCTCCGCCGCCTGGGGAGCGCGCACCCAGACCGTCGCGGTGCTCGGCAGCGCCGACGGCACGACCTACACGACCGTGGCCGGCGCCCAGGGCTACCGCTTCGACCCCGCCACCGGCAACACCGCGACCGTGTCCCTGCCCAGCGGCACGAACCTGCGCCACCTGCGCCTGACCGTCACCGCCAACACCGGCTGGCCGGCCGGACAGTTCAGCGAGGTGGAGGTCTATTCATCCTGACCGTGAGCCGGGGGGAGCCGGGTCCCGGCTCCCCTCTTCAGCGCTCCAGCTCCCGGTGAGCCGTCTCCGGCAGCCGCAGGTACACCGAGGAGGACAGCAGGCAGAGCGCGGCGACGTACCAGGGGAAGAGACCGGTGCGGCCCAGTTCCTTGAACAGGGTGCCGACGTACGGTGCGGTGCCGCCGAACAGCGCCACGGTGAGCGAGTACGGGAAGCCGATGCCGGCCGCGCGCACCCGGGGCGGGAACACCTCGGCGTTGACGGCCGCGCTGACGGACGTGAACCCGGTCAGCAGCACCATGCCCGCGCAACTCACCAGCAGCAGCACGGCGAAGGAGTCGCGCAGCGCGTGCAGCAGCGGCACGCACAGCACGGCGAAGCCCACCCCGAAGCCCAGCAGCAGCGGCCGGCGCCCGACCCGGTCGGACAGCAGCCCGCCGAGCGGCTGGAGCAGGGCGAAGAAGGCCAGCGCGATCGTGCTCGCGAGCAGCGCGTCCGACTTCGCGACGCCCGCGTTGATTTCGGCGTACGTCGGCAGGTACGACGTCCAGGTGTAGTAGGCGAGGGTGCCGCCCGCGGTGATGCCGGCGATGAGCAGGGACTGACGCGGATGGCGGCGCAGCGCCTCGAACAGGCCGGGCCGCGGCGCCCGCCGCTGCTCGGCGCTGCGGGTCTCCTCGGCGCCGCGCCGGATCCAGAAGCCGACCAGGCTGAACGCCCCGCCGAGCCAGAACGGCACGCGCCAGCCCCAGCCGTCCATCGCGGATCCGGGGAGCGTGTCCACGAGCAGGGCGGCGATGCCGGACGCGACCAGCTGGCCGGCGGTCGTCGAGACGTACTGGAAGCTGGAGAACAGCCCGCGCCGGCCCGGCCCCGCCGACTCCACGAGGAAGGTGGTCGAGGCCGCGAACTCGCCCCCCACCGACAGACCTTGGAGCAGCCGGGCGGCGACCAGCACCACCGGGGCCGCGACGCCCGCCGAGGCGTAGGTGGGGGTGAGGCCCACCAGCAGGCTGCTGCCGCCCATCAGCAGGATGGTGACGGTGAGGGCGGCCCGCCGGCCCCGCCGGTCGGCGACGGCCCCCATGAGCAGCCCGCCCACGGGCCGCATGAAGAAGCCGACCGCGAACACGGCGAACGTGGACAGCAGCGGGACCAGGGAGTTGCCGGTGCCCTTGGGGAAGACCGCGGCGGCGATGTAGGTGGCGAGGAACGTGTAGGCGTACCAGTCGTACCACTCCACGGCGTTGCCCACGGAAGCGGCGACGAGCTGTCGCGCGGATCGCCTCGTCCGCCGCGGTGCCGGCGTCTGCTTGCCTGTCATGATCGCGTCTCTCCCCGGCCGGCGGGCGCCGCACACCTCATGTAGCGATGAGTTCACATCCGGGCCACCGCACCCTTCCCTGACGTTTGCTGCTCTTGGAACACTCGCTCCGCGCACATTCCGTCAGCTGGCGGATCGTGTACGTCAGGACGAGAGGACCCTCACCCATGCCCGAGGTCAACCGGCGGCGCTTCCTCCAGCTCGCGGGCGCCACCACGGCGTTCACGGCGCTGGCCGGCAGCATCCAGCGCGCGGCGGCCCTGCCCGCCCGCTACCGCACCGGAACGGTGGACGATGTGGAGCACATCGTCGTCCTGATGCAGGAGAACCGTTCCTTCGACCACTACTTCGGCTCCCTGCGCGGAGTACGCGGCTTCGGCGACCCCCGCCCGGTCACCCAGAACGGCCGGTCCGTCTGGAAGCAGTCCGACGGCACCAAGGACATCCTGCCCTTCCACCCCGACGCCGACGACCTGGGCCTGGCCTTCCTCCAGGACCTCCCGCACGGCTGGAACGACGGCCACGCCGCGTTCAACGGCGGCAAGTACGACAAGTGGGTGCCCAACAAGTCCGCCACGACGATGGCGTACCTGACGCGCGACGACATCCCCTTCCACTACGCCCTCGCCGACGCCTTCACCGTGTGCGACGCCTACCACTGCTCGTTCATCGGCTCCACCGACCCCAACCGCTACTACCTGTGGACGGGCCACACCGGCAACGACGGCAAGGGCGGCGGCCCGGTCCTCGGCAACGAGGAGAAGGGCTACGGCTGGACGACGTACCCCGAGCGCCTGGAGCGGGCCGGGATCTCCTGGAAGATCTACCAGGACATTGGCGACGGTCTGGACGCGAACGGCAGCTGGGGCTGGATCAACGACGCCTACCGCGGCAACTACGGCGACAACTCGCTGCTCTACTTCAACCAGTACCGCACGGCCCAGCCCGGCAGCCCGCTCCACGACAAGGCCCGCACCGGCACCGACGCCCGCAAGGGGGAGGGCTTCTTCGACCGGCTGAAGGCGGACGTCCGGGCGGGCACGCTGCCCCAGGTCTCCTGGATCGTCGCCCCCGAGGCGTTCAGCGAACACCCCAACTGGCCGGCGAACTACGGCGCGTGGTACGTCTCCCAGGTCCTGGACGCGCTCACCGCCGACCCCGACGTGTGGGGCAGGACCGCGCTGTTCATCACCTACGACGAGAACGACGGCTTCTTCGACCACGTCATCCCGCCCTACCCGCCGGCCTCCACCGCCCAGGGCAAGTCGACGGTCGACCCCGCGCTCGACGTGTTCAAGGGCGACAGCGGTCATGCCGCCGGCCCCTACGGGCTCGGCCAGCGGGTGCCGATGCTGGTCGTCTCCCCGTGGAGCAAGGGCGGTTACGTCTGCTCCGAGACCTTCGACCACACCTCGGTCATCCGGTTCATCGAGCGCCGCTTCGGCGTCCAGGAACCCAACATCTCGCCCTGGCGGCGCGCCATATGCGGCGACCTGACCAGCGCCTTCGACTTCTCCCGCCAGGACACCGCCCCGGTGGCGCTGCCCTCCACGGCCGGCTACCGGCCGCCGGACGGCAACCGGCACCCGGACTACGTGCCGAAGCCCCCCGCCCAGGGTGCGCTGCCCCGCCAGGAGCCCGGCAGCCGGCCCACCCGCCCGCTGAAGTACGCCCCGGCGGTGGACGGTTCGGCGGACACGGCGGCCGGCAAGTACACGCTCACCTTCGCCTCCGGGCCCGGCGCCGGCACGGCCTTCCTGGTGACGTCCGACAGCCGTACCGATGGTCCCTGGACCTACACCACCGAGGCCGGCAAGACCCTCTCGGACACCTGGAACTCGGTGTACTCCGGCGGCAATTACGACCTCGCCGTGCACGGGCCGAACGGCTTCCTGCGCGTCTTCAAGGGCCGCAACAAGGTGGCCGGCCCGGAGGTCACCGCCCGGCACACGGGCGACGACATCGAGCTGACCTTCACCAACAAGGGCTCCGGCACGGCCCGGCTGAAGGTCACCGACGGTTACGGCGGCAGCCCGCTGACGGTGACGGTACGGCCCGGCGCGACCGTGCGGCAGACCGTCGGCCTCGCGGCGAGCAAGCGCTGGTACGACCTGACCGTGACCTCGGACGCCGACCCGGCCTTCGTGCGCGGCTTCGCCGGCCATGTGGAGAACGGGCAGCCCGGCGTCAGCGATCCGGCGATCGCCACGGGGTGAACGACCGATGAACACCGCTCCGTGCGGACTGGTCAGGTACCGGTCAGGGCAGGGTAGTGTGCCCCGGTGACCACGCAATCGAACACCCCTGCCGGCTGGTACCCGGACCCGCACGGAGCACAGAGCACGCTCCGTTACTGGGACGGCACGCAGTGGACCGACCACACCAACCCGGCCCAGCAGGCCGCCGGGCAGGTTCCGCCGCAGCAGGCCCCGGCGCAGCAGGCCGCCTTCCCGCAGCAGCAGGCCGCCACCGCCGACCCCAAGGTCCAGCGCCAGGTGCAGCAGCAGGCCGGTGTCGCGGCCGGCGGCGCCGGCGGCGGCACCCTCTTCACCGAGCCCGTCCTGGTCGTGAACCAGAAGGCCAAGCTCATCGAGCTGACCAACGAGTACAAGGTCATGGACCAGAGCGGCCGGGAGATCGGTTCGGTCACCCAGGTCGGCCAGGGCGTCCTGCGCAAGATCCTGCGCTTCGTCTCCAGCCTGGACCAGTTCCTGACCCACAAGCTGGAGATCCGCGACGCCCACGGCCGGCCGCAGCTGCTGCTGACCCGGCCCGCGAAGATCTTCAAGTCCCGGGTGATCGTGACCCGTCCGGACGGCTCCCCGGTCGGCGAGATCGTCCAGAAGAACATGATCGGCAAGATCAACTTCGCGATGATGGCGAACGGCCAGCAGGTCGGCGCGATCAAGGCGGAGAACTGGCGGGCCTGGAACTTCGCGATCGTCGACCACGCGGACAACGAGGTCGCCCGGATCACCAAGACGTGGGAGGGCCTGGCCAAGACGCTCTTCACGACCGCGGACAACTACGTCCTGCAGATCCACTACCAGCTGCCCGAGCCCCTGCTCAGCCTGGTGGTCGCGACGGCGCTGACCGTGGACACCGCGCTGAAGCAGGACGCCCGCGGCTGGGGCTGACCGGAAGCGGACGCGCGGCGGCGCGGCCGGTGCCAGGGGACTCCCCGCGCACCGGCCGCGCCGCCGTATCCGCCTCAGAGCGCCGTGAGCTGCCCCGGCTGCTCCGGCTGTTCCGGCCGCCGCGGTGCCGGCGCGGGCCCCTCGGCGGCCGTCCGCGGCGCGGGCTGCCGTGGCAGGAGGCCCGGTCGCCGTGTACCCGCTTCCGGCTCCGGCCGACGGGGCACGAGGGCCGGTTCCGCGGTGGCCGTGTCCGGCGCCAGGGCCAGTACGGCCGCCACCGGATGCTCCTCGTCCGCCGCCCGCTCGCCGGAACCGGGGGAGGTGCGGGCGGACCGGGTGAGCAGCAGCACACCCCAGGCGGCCAGTCCCGCGCCGGCCAGCGCCAGCAGCACGCCGCCGGCCCCGCCCCGCAGCCCCTGCCCCAGCAGGCTGAGGCCGATGATCGCGGCTGCGACCGGGTTGGCGAGGGTGACCACGGCCAGCGGGGCGCCCAGCCCGCCGCGGTAGGCGGTCTGGGACAGCAGCAGCCCGCCCACGGCGAACGCGGCGACGAGCACGGCGCCCACGATCACCTCGGTGCTCAGTACCGGTCCCGAGCGGTCCGTGGCCGCCACGGTCACCGTCTGGGTGAGCGCGGAGGCCACCCCGGAGGCGAAGCCGGACGCGGTCGCGTGCCTGAGGCCCGGCCGCGCGCCGGGCCAGGACAGCAGCCCGATCGCGGCCGCCGTCGCCCCCGCGACCACCAGCGCCGCCGGCAGCGACAGCACCCGCGAGGGCGCCGGACCGGAGGCGGCGACCAGCAGCGCGGCCAGCCCCAGCAGGGTGAGCGCCGTACCGCGCCACTCCACCGCGCTGACCCGCCGTCCGGCCGCCCGCGCGCCCAGCGGCACGGCCGCGACGAGGGTGAGCGCGCCCAGCGGCTGCACGACGGTGAGCGGGCCGTACTTCAGGGCGACGACGTGCAGCAGCGCGGCGGCGGCGTTCAGCCCGACCGCCGACCACCAGGCGCCGGTGCCCAGCAGCCGCAGCAGCCCGGTGCCGGCGCTGCGCGCGGCCAGTCGCTCCTGGGCGACGGCGGCCAGCGCGTAGGCGACGGCCGACACCAGCGACAGACCGAGGGCGGCCAGGGCGGCCGCGCTCATCGGCCCGCTCCCGCGAGCACGGGCTCCCGGCCGGCCGGCACACCGGTGCCGCGTCCCGCCGTGGTCGCGGTGCGCCGGGGCGGCGGGACGGCGGCGAGGGCGAGGCCGAGCATGGCCGTGGCCACCAGCGCGTCGAGCCAATAGTGGTTGGCCGTGCCCACGATCACCAGCAGGGTGATCAGCGGGTGCAGCAGCCAGAGCAGGCGCCAGCGGGACCTGGTGGCGGCGATCAGGCCGATGGCCAGCATCAGCGCCCAGCCGAAGTGCAGTGAGGGCATCGCCGCGAACTGGTTGGACAGGTGGTCGCTGGAGGGCGGTCCGTACACGGAGGGGCCGTAGACGCGGCCGGTGTCCACCAGGCCCGTGCCGGTCAGCATCCGCGGCGGGGCCAGCGGGAAGGTGAACGGCAGCGCCAGGGCGGCGGTGGTGACGGCCGCGAGGACCCGGCGGGCCCAGACGTAGTGCGCGGGCCGGCGCAGATACAGCCAGACCAGGAAGGCGAGCGTGGCCGGGAAGTGGACGGTCGCGTAGTAGGTGTTCGCCAGATGGACGAGGGTGTCGCCGTGCAGGAGGGCGGACTGCACGGCGTTCTCGTGGGGGAGGTGCGCGGTCCGCTCCAGGTCCCAGACGCGGCGGGCGTTGCGGAACGCGTCGCCGGTGTGGCCGGTGGCCAGTTGGCGGCCGAGTTTGTAGACGAGAAAGAGCCCTGCGACCAGCAGGAACTCACGTATCAGGGGCGGGCGTGCCGGGGTTCCCGGTGCGGTGTCCGCCTCCGCAGGCTCGGTTCGGGCATTCATCCCCCGGCCCCTTCGCTGACGGTGGTGCGTGTGGTGGTGCGTACGCGTCCCGGTCGGTCACCGGAACTCATCGATACGTTGGCGTACCGATACGCAAGTGTACCGATACGGTTGAGTACCGGTACACTTGCGTATCGATTGATGTGCGCCACACTGGAACCAGCACGAGCGAGGGGAAGCACCGCATGACGTCGCAGGCCGCGGAGGGACCGGAAACGGTCGTCGCCTCGCGCCGCTCCAAGATCACGCCGGAGCGTGAGCGGGAGTTCTTCGACGCCGTGCTGGAACAGATCCGCGAGTGCGGCTACGACTCCGTCACCATGGAGGGCGTCGCCGCCAGCACCCGGTGCAGCAAGTCCACGCTCTACCGGCAGTGGAAGACCAAGCCGCAGTTCGTCGCGGCGGCCCTGCGCGCCAGCCGCCGGGTGCGGTTCGCCGGCATCGACACCGGGTCGCTCGCCGAGGACCTGCGCCAGGCCGCGCGGGCCGCGGGCGACTGGTCCGGCAAGGACACCCGGCTGCTCCAGGCGCTGGGGCACGCGGTGACCTCGGACCAGGAACTGGCCCGGGCGCTGCGCGAGGCGCTGGTCCACCCGGAGATCGCCGCGCTGGAGGAGATGCTCGACCGGGGCGTCGCCCGGGGCGAGGTCCCGGCGGACCACCCCGCGCTGGAGTACATCCCCGCCATGATGTTCGGCGTCCTGCGTGTACGACCGGTCCTGAACGGGCAGTACGCCGACGCCGACTATCTGGTCCGGTTCGTGGAGGCCGCGGTGCTCCCCGCGCTCGGACTGGCATAGACGCGGGCTGCCGTTCACGGGATGACTGAACGGCGACCCGCCCGCGCCGCACCGTGGGGACGGGGGCGGCGCGCACCCCCCGGCCGGGTGGGATTCCTCTTGAGCGGAGGGGAACCCCACCCGGCCGACTCGTGCCCGCGCGGTCTCGGCCAGTACCCACCGCCGGACGGGCGGCCTCGGCCAGTACCCACCGCCGGACGGGCGGCCTCGGCCAGTACCCACCGCCGGACGGGCGGCCGGGAGTACGCCGGGCTGCGGGAACCCGCGTGTGCCGCTCAGGCCGCCGCGACGTTCCCGCGCTCGCCCCGGGCGCCCGGCGCGCGGCCGCTCGCGTTGTGCCCGCCGCCTCCGCGGCAGGAGCACCGCCGGATGCGGCTCGACGCCCGGTTCGTCCGCCCGGCCCGGCGGCGGCCACCCGCACCGAACGGAACGGCAGGGGGCGCGTCCGCGCCTACGCGCCCCGCCCGGCGACACGCTCGACCTCGCCCGGCACCAGATGCCACGGGTACTCACCCGGCTTCTCCCGACCCGGCCGGTGCGGCACGAACCCGCCCGGCCCGTACGGCACCCGCACCCCCCTCTCCCAGAGGTCGCCGACGCTCCGTTCGAACTGCCGGCGCCGGGCACGGTCCGCGTTCACGCAGGGCATCGCCACCATCGCGACGCCCTTCCCGATCCCCTCCGCGACCACGCCGACCACGAAGTCCCGGGTGGTGCCGAGCGCCCACGCGTCGACCGTGCCGAACGTGGCCGAAGGCGAACGCGATCACGTCCGCCTTCGGCCGCACATCGGGCTCGCCGGGCATCTCGTACCCGGATCGCACCGGGTACCCGGTCAGCTCGGCGAGCGCCGGGAGCCGGTCGCCGAGCCACCGGCTCGCCGTCGGCGTCAGCCCGAGGCATACGTCGGAGCCGCACGCCTCTCCTGTGCTGTACCTGTTCGGATCGGCGGCCGAGCCGGTCCTCGACGTGGCGAGCGTGATCCGGGATGCGCAGGGCCACCGGGCTCTCCCGGAGGCCGCCCGCCGGGCCTACACGGCCTGCCCGTTGCCCGTGCCGGCCGACGAGACCTTGATTCCCTCCAGGATCTCGTCCATGACGGACAACTGCCGGCCGACGTCCAGGCCGAAGCGGATCACGACGAACCGTTCGGGGGCGTTGGGGGAGGGGAAGGCGACGGACTCGACGTAGCCGTCGGCGCCCTTGCTGGTGACCGCCTTCCAGCGGACCAGGTAACCCTTCTGCCCGGCCACCGTCACGGCCTTGGAGGCCAGTACCTCGTGCGAGGTGATGCTGCCGTAGGCGGTGCCGCCGTAGGACTCCTTGGCGTTGGCCGCGATGTCCGCCTTGGCGACCTCCTCGGCGGTGTCCCCCTTGATCCGCAGCACCGGCGCCGGAGCCGAGTAGGCGCCGCCCGCGGTGCAGGTCTGTGCCGTGTCGCCGGGGCACTTGTAGGTGTCCTCGGAGGTCACCTGCGCACCGGCGGCGATCGACTGCCCGGTCCACCCCTTCGGCACCGGCAGGCTGATCCCGTTGACCGGGTCCGGCACCGAGCCGCCGCCCTCCACCTCCGGCGCCCCCGAGCGACCGGGAGACGGCGAGTCCCCACCGGATCCGCCGGGGCCTCCCGGACCGCCGGACCCGCCTGAGCCGCCGGGGCCTCCCGGACCGCCGCCCGGCCCCTGCTGCGAGCCCGCGCGGTCGCCGCCGCCGTCGTCCTTCGCCAGGGCGTACACGCCGACCCCGATGCTCGCCAGCACCGCGGCCGTCACCGCGACGGCTATTCCGGTGCGCAGCCCGCGCCGGGACCGGGCCGGCGGTTGCGCCGGATACGAGGGATACCCCGGATACCCCCCGTACCCCCCGGGCGCCGGGGCACCCGGCTGCGCCGCCTGCGGCACCGGGGGACCCCACGGGGCGGCCGTGCCCGCCGGCCGGGTCCGGTCCGTCCAGGCCGTGCCGTCCCACCAGCGCTCGGTGGGCGGAGCGTCGTTCGTCTGCCCGGGGTCGGGATACCACCCGGGAGGAGTCACCTGCGTCATGCCCCCACCGTATGAGGTGACGGTGAAAGTGTGATGAGAGGATTCGACGTCCCGCCGGCGGGTCAGGACATCCGCCTCCGGAAACCCCCGTGCCGGAGGCGTTCCAGAGCCCCGCGGCCCCGCCCCGTCGACGCCTCCGCCACCGGCCCGCCCGGGACCGCCGTCGTCCGCGCGCACCGTCTTTCACCCGGCCGGGCAGCACCTGCCCCGACCGACCCCGCGGGCCACGCCGGACGGCTACGCTCGGTGCCTGTATGCCGTGCGGGCCACCTGGGGAGGGAACGGATGACGGACGGACGGCCAACGGCGGTCGGCTCGGCACCCCTGTGGGAGCGGGACGCCGAGATCGCCACCGTCGCCGCGGCGCTCGACGCCCTGTGCGCCGACCAGGACTCCGCCGGCGGCCTGCTGGTCTTCCGCGGCAAGGCCGGCCTCGGCAAGACCGCGCTGCTGGCCGAGACCCGCCGCATGGCCGAACGCCGCGGCTGCGCCGTCTGGTCCGCCCGCGGCGCGGAGACCCTCAGGTCGGTCCCGTTCCACGTCCTGCGGCAACTGCTCCAGCCCGCGCTGCTGTCCCTCCCGCGCGACGAGGTCCGCGACCACCTCGGCGACTGGCACGCCATCGCCGGCCCCGCCCTCGGCATAACCCGACCACAAGGCGACAAGGCCGACCCGCACTACGTCCGCGACGGACTCGTCTCCGCCGTCCGCCGGATCGCCCGCCGCACCTACCCGCTCGTCCTGCTCCTCGACGACGCCCACTGGGCCGACCCGGAAACCCTGCGCTGGCTCGCCGCGTTCGCCGAACGCCTGGACGACGTACCCGTTCTCGTCGTGATCGCCCGCCGGCCCGACCAGACCGGCGGGGCCGGCGCCCGCCACCTCGACGCGGTCGCCGCCGCCGCGGGCCGGCCCGTCAACGACCTCAGCGCCCTCACCCCGGACGCCACCGCCGGACTCACCCGCGCCACCCTCGGCCGGCACGCCGACGACGCGTTCTGCCGGGAGGTCTGGGCGGTCACCGACGGCAACCCCTACGAGACCGTCGAACTCCTCGCCAAGGTGCACGACAGCGAACTGGAACCGGTCGAGGTGCACGCCGGGGAACTGCGCGCCCTCAACCGTGCGGCCCGCGGCGGCGGACTGGTCGACCGGATCAGGAGCCTCGGCCTGGAGGCCACCCGGTTCGCCTGGGCCGCCGCCATCCTCGGCACCGGCATCACCGTCGACATGGTCGCCCGTCTCGCCACCATGGACGACGACCTCGCCCGCCGCTGCGCCGACGTGCTGTGCACCGCCCGCATCCTCACCCGCCGCCCGGCCACGGACGCCGAAGGACGCGACGACGAGCTGGAGTTCGTCCACCCGCTCATCGCCACCGACGTCTACCGCTCCATCCCCGCCGGGGTGTGCACCGCCATGCACGGCGTCGCCGCGCAGATCATCACCGAGCTGGACCGCGGCGCCGCCGAGGCCGCCCGGCACCTGCTGAAGGTGCACCCGGACGAGGACGAGGAACTCGTCGAACAACTCCGCCAGGCCGCCCGCGAACACCTCGCCGTCGGCGCCCCGGACGCGGCCCGCCGCTGCCTGGAACGCGCGCTGCGGGAGCCGCCCCTGCCCGAGGTGCACGCCCACGTGCTGTACGAACTGGGCTGCGCCACCCTGCTGACCAACCCCGCCGTCTCCATCGACCAGTTGCGCGGCGCGCTCGGCATGCCCGGCCTCGACGGGGACGACCGGGCCCACGCCGTCGTCCGCCTCTCCCAGGCGCTGCTCCACAACGACCAGCTGGAGGAGGCCGTGCGCACGGTGGAGGCCGAGGCCGCCCGCCACGCGGCCGGCCCGGTGCGACTGCGGCTGCAGGCGTTCCAGTTCATGTGGGAGGGCATCCACGGCGAGACCGCCGCCCCGGCCCGCTCCCGGCGCCTCGCCGAACTCGCGGGCACCTGCACCGGCCGCGACAACGCCGAACGCGCCCTGCTGATCCTGCGCGCCTTCGACGCCATGACCCATGGCGAGAGCGCCGACGCCGTCGTAGACCTGTGCGACCGCGCCCTCGTCAACGGCCGCCTCGCGCCCGGCCTCGGCTGGACCGATCCCGAGTGGGGCATGGAGCTGCTGATGATGCTCGGCAGCGCGTACGCCTACGCCGACCGGCTCGACCGCGCCGAAAGCCTGTTCTCCGAGGCCCGGCGCGTCTACACCTCGGCCGGCTGGCGCGGCGTCCATCTCTCCCTGGCCAACGCCTTCCTGGGGCTCGCCTACCGCAGGCAGGGCCGGCTGCGCGACGCCGAGACCACCCTGCGCGAAGCCGTGCGGCTCGCCGAACGCGTCGGCCGCCGCCTGCCGTTGTACTGGTCGGCCACCTGCGGACTGGTCGACACCCTGCTGGCCCGCGGCCGGGTGGAGGAAGCCTGGTCGGTCGCCGAACAGTACGGTTTCGCACCGCCGTACCCGTCCACCATCGTGCTGCCCGACATCCGTTCCGTGCGCGGCCGGCTGCTGCTGGCCGTGGGCCGCACCGCGGAGGGCGTCAGCGAGCTGGAGGCCGCCGAGAAGACCGCCGCCTCCCGCGGCGGACACAACCCGGTCCTCGCGCCCTGGTCCGTCGACCTCGCCCGCGCCCTCGCCGGAACCGACCCGGCCCGCGCCGCCCGGCTCGCCTCCGACGCCCGCAAGCAGGCCGAGCGGTTCGGCACGGACACCGCCATCGGCGAGGCCCTGCGCTGCGCCGCCGCGCTGGAGACCGGTCAGCGCGCGGAACGGCTCGCCGCCCGGGCCGTGGCCTACCTGGAGGCCTCGCCCTGCCAGTACGAGCACGCGGCGGCCCGGATCGAGTACGGCATCGCCGCGGGCTCGGCCGTGGACCTCACCCGGGGCCTGGACCTCGCCCGCCTCTGCGGCGCCGACGGACTCGCGGCCCGGGCCGAGGAGGCACTGGACAACGGACGGGGCCTGCACTGAGCCGGCCCCGGCTCCGCCAACCGCACCGCTCGGTGACCACCGCCGGCGCCGGCACGGAGCTCCACGGTCTGATCCACCCTCACGGACCACGGCGATGTCCCTGCAGACGGCCGGGCGCGCCCCCTCGCCCCGGCCGTCCACCGGGTGGACTCGGCGAACCTCCTGGCCCGCACCGACGGCGGCGGCCGGCCGGACTGCCATGATGCCGCGGGTGTCCACCACCACAGACCTCTGGCACCACTACGGCCGCACCCGTGCCGAACGCGACCGCGCCGTGCCCGAGACCTTCTCCTGGGCGTGGAGCCAGGACAGCGGGCCCGGCCCGGAACTGCTGGGCGAGGTGGCGGGCGGCACCGTCGGTGACCTCGGCGCCGGAGCCGCCCGGCACGCCGCCTGCCTGGCCACGCACCACCTTCCCGCGCGCGTCGACGCCGTGGACGCCTCGCCCGCGCAACATGCCATGGCCACCGGCCTGTTCGGCTACCTCGCACCCCGCCTGCGCATCGTCCGTTCCGATGCCGTGCGGCACCTGCTGGATGCGGCCGGCACCTACGACGTGCTGTACAGCGTGTTCGGCGCGGTCGACTTCACCGACCCGCGAGAGCTGCTCCCGGCGGCGGCGGGAGCCCTGCGGCCCGGCGGCCGGCTGGTGTTCTCGACCCTCGCCCACTACCTGGGTGGTGCGCCCGCCGAACCCGATGCCGTGCCGGCCGAGGTCGCGGCGCGGACCCCAGGCGGGGAGGCGACCACGATGCGCCGCTGGGTACTCCAGGAACACGTCTGGACGAAGGTCCTGGACGAGTCGGGGTTCACCGGCATCGGCATCGACACGTTGCCGTCACCCGCCGACGCGCCGCGCGGCGCCGCCACTTTGCTCGTCAGGGCGGTCCGACGGGCCTGAACGACCGCCACGGAGCCGCTGCCCGCGCCGTCTCGGCGGACGTGTCGGAGCACCTACGGTGTCCCGGTGCGCGCACCGCCGGGAACGAGCCGCCGCCGAGCGTACGGCCGGCAGGGGCACCCCCGCCGCCGGTCAGCCCGTCTCCTCCTCGGCGAGCACCCGCTGGGCCGTCGCGAACGCCGAGTTGGCGGCCGGTACCCCGCAGTACACCGCGGTCTGCAACAGCACCGCGCCGATCTCCTCCGGCGTCAGACCGCCCCGCCGCGCCGCCCGGACGTGCATCGCCAGTTCGTCGTAGTGGCCGTGCGCGACCAGCGCGGTCAGCGTGATCATGCTGCGCTCACGGCGCGACAGCGTCGGGTCGGTCCAGATCTCCCCCCAGGCGTAGCGGGAGATGAAGTCCTGGAAGCGGGCGGTGAACGGGGTCTGCCGGGCCTGCGCGCGGTCCACATGGGCATCGCCCAGTACCTCGCGGCGCACCGCCAGCCCGCTCGCCGGCGGCCCGTCGAGCTGGGCGCGCAGCGCCCCCAGCACCGCCCCGGGTACCTGCGCCGGAGCCAGATGGGAGGCCCCGGGCAGCTCCACCAGCGCCGCCCCGGGCACCGCGTCCGCGATCTCCCGCAGATGCGCGGGCGGGGTCGCGGGATCCTCCCGCCCGGCCACGAGCAGCGTCGGTACGGTGATCTCCGCGAGCCGGTCGCGCAGGTCGAACGAAGCGAGCGCGTCACAGCAGGCGGCGTACGCCTCCGGGTCCGCCGACCGGTGGTCCCGGACCAGTTCCGGCACGCTGAACCCGGGCGTGAACCAGCGCGCGCCGGCGCTCTTTGCCAGCCACTCCAGGCCCTCGCGGCGCACCCGCTCCGCCCGCTCCCGCCAGGGCGCCGCCCCGCCGAAGTGGGCCGAGGAGCACAGCACGGCCAGCGAGGACAGCCGCTCGGGATGGTGGACGGCCAGGTGCAGGCCGACCGCGCCGCCCAGGGAGACGCCCGCGTAGGCGAACCGGTCGACGCCGAGTTCGTCGGCGAGCGCCAGCACCAGCGCGGCCAGGTCGCCGACGGTCGCGCCCGGTCCGATCAGGCCGGCCGCCGAACCGCCGTGCCCGGGCAGGTCCCAGCGGATCACCCGGTGGCTCGCGGACAGTTCGGGCGCCACCCGGTCCCACAGGGCGAGCGAGGTGCCGAGCGACGGCCCGAGCAGCAGCGGCGGGGCGGAAACGGGGCCTTCCGCACGGTGGTTGAGGTGGATCACGGTCAACGTCGCTCCAGAGCACGGTCGGTGAGGGGTCCGGCGAAACCGGTGTACCGGGCGGGGTCGGCCGCCTCGTCCAGATCGATGCCCGCCAACTCCTCCTGTTCGGCGAGAAGTTCGCGCAGCGGGCGGTCCTCGGTGTGGGCCCGGCGGGCCAGTTCGGTCAGCAGCTCCTTGGCCCGCGCCCGGCCGAGGACGGGTGCGAGGACGGCGGTCAGCCGCTCGGAGACGATCAGTCCCCGGGTGCGGCCGAGGCCGCGGCGCATCGCGTCCGGGTGCACCCGCAGCCCCTCGGCCAGCTGAGCCGCCTGTCCGGCCGCGCCGCCCACCAGCCGGAGCAGATCGCGCAGCGGCTCCCACTCGGCGTGCCAGGCGCCGGCCGGCCGCTCGTCCTCCGCGGCCAGGCAGCCGTACAGCGTCGCCGCGAGCTGCGGGGCGCGCCGGGCGGCGGACGCCAGGAGCGTGGCACGCACCGGGTTCGCCTTGTGCGGCATGGCGGACGAGCCGCCGCCGCTGCCCTCGCTCACCTCGCCGATCTCGGTGCGCGACAGCGTCAGCACATCCACGGCGAGCTTGCCGAGCGCGCCCGCCGTGAAGGCCAGGCACCCGGCCAGGTCCGCGACCGGTGTGCGCAGCGTGTGCCACGGCAACTCCGGTGCGGCCAGCCCGACTTCCCGGGCGTATGCCTGGGTCAGGGCCGCCGCGTCCCGGGCGCCGTACGCCTGGAAGGCCGCCAGGGTGCCGGCGGCCCCGCCGAGCTGGGCGGGGAGCGAGTCGCGCACCCGGGTGAGGCGGTCGCGCGCGTCCAGCACCAGCGAACGCCAGCCGGCCGCCTTCAGCCCGAACGTGGTCGGCACGGCGTGCTGGGTGAGCGTCCGGCCCGGCAGCACGGTGTCCCGGTGCCCGGCGGCCAGACGGGCCAACGCCCGCTCGGAGCGCGCGAGATCGGCCAGGACCGGTCCGAGGGCACGCACGGCGACCAGCATCGTCGCCGTGTCCATGATGTCCTGGCTGGTGGCGCCCCGGTGGACGTAAGGGCCGTACTCCGCGCCGACCGCCGCGGTCAGGTCGGCGGCCAGGGGAATCACCGGATTGCCGCCGCCGGCGGCACGGGCCGCCAGGGAGCCGAGGTCGAACCGGGCCGGATCGGCCGCCTCGGTCACCGCCGCCGCGGCCCCGGCCGGGGCGAGACCCAGTGCGGCCTGCGCCCGGGTCAGCGCGGCCTCGGCGTCGAGCAGCGCCCGCAGATACGCGGCGTCACCGGTCTCGGTCACCGCGCCCGCCGTCCCCCGTCCGGGGTCCAGCAGGCCGGCGTCGGTGCAGGGTGAGGACTCGGATGTCACTGGAACTCCAGGAAGACCGTCTCGCCTTCGCCCTGAAGGCGGATGTCGAAACGGTAGGTGCCGTTCCCCTCGTCACCCGCGATCAGCGTGTCCCGCCGGTCACCCACCCGGGTGAGCAGCGGGTCGGCGGCCAGGGCGGCGTCGTCACCCGGCAGGTAGACCCGAGTGAACAGATGTACGAGCAGGCCGCGCGCGAAGACACAGACGCTGAGGTAGGGCGCGTTCCGCCCGCGCGCGCCGGGACGCAGCGTACGCGCGTACCAGTGGCCGCTCGCGTCCGTCTGGACGCGCCCCCAGCCGGTGAACTCCACGCCGTTGCGGCCCAGGAAGCCGCCCGTGGCCGCGTCCCGCCGCAGCGAGCCGTCCACGTGCGGCACCGTGCCGTCGGGCCGCGGGCCCCAGAGCTCGATCAGGGCGTCCGGCAGCGGTTCGCCCGCGCCGTCGAGGACGTACCCGTGCACGGTGACGGTGTCCGGGTGGCCGAGCGGGGCGATCTCCTCGCCGCCGGGGAACGGCAGCGCGTAGCCGTAGAACGGGCCGACCGTGTGGGACGGGGTGGGCAGCGCCTGCTCCGGGCCGGCCGGGTCGATGATCGTCATGGCGGTCAGCGTCCTTCTTCGATCCAGGTGGCGGACGGGCCGTCCAGCACGATGTCCCAGCGGTAGCCCAGGGAGAACTCCGGCACCGACAGACCGTGGTCGTAGGCGGCGACCAGCCGCTGCCGGGCCGCGTCGTCCGTCACCGACTGCAGGATCGGGTCGTACGGGAACAACGGGTCGTTCGGGAAGTACATCTGGGTGACCAGCCGCTGGGTGAACGCCGTGCCGAACACCGAGAAGTGGATGTGGGCCGGACGCCAGGCGTTCACATGGTTGCGCCAGGGATAGGGGCCGGGCTGGACGGTGGTGAAGTGGTAGCGGCCCTCGGCGTCGGTGAGGGTACGGCCGAAACCGCTGAAGTTCGGATCCAGCGGCGCGTCGTGCTGCTCGCGCCGGTGGGCGTAGCGGCCGGCCGAGTTGGCCTGCCAGATCTCGATCAGCTGACCGCGCACCGGGCGCCCGTCGCGGTCCAGCAGCCGCCCGGAGACCGTGATGCGCTCACCGATGGGCTCCCCGGCGTGCTGCCGGGTGAGGTCGTTGTCGGTCTCGGTGATGTCCCGCTCCCCGAAGGCCGGGGAGCTCAGCTCCACCAGCTCCGGGTCCTGCCGGGTGTCGATCTCCACCAGGGGCTGCCCGGGGTGGCGCAGCACGGAGGAGCGGTACGGCGTGTAGCCGCGGCGCGGATGGTGCTCGACGGGCGCGCCGTCGGCCAGCCGCTCGGCGTACGCGGCGCGCTCGGCGGCCATCTCCTGGTCGATGTCCTGCTGAGTGAGGGCCATGGTGGTACCTGACGCTTCCTTATCGTTCGAGGACGAGGGCGAGGCCCTGGCCCACGCCGATGCAGAGGGTGGCCACGCCGGTGCCGGAGCCGCGGCGTGCGAGCTGGTGGGCGACGGTCCCGGCGAGCCGGGCCCCGGAGGCGCCGAGCGGATGGCCGAGCGCGATGGCGCCGCCCTGCGGGTTGAGGACCGCCGGGTCGAACTGCGGCCATTCGGCGAGGCAGCCGAGCACCTGGGCGGCGAACGCCTCGTTCAGCTCCAGGACCGACAGGTCGCCGAAGCCCTTGCCGGCCTTGGCGAGGGCCCGGTTGACGGCCTCCACGGGCGCCAGCCCGAAGTACTGCGGGTCGGTCGCGGACAGACCGGTCGCGCTGATCCGGGCCAGCGGCTCGCGGCCGGTGGCCTTCAGCCCCTCCTCGTCGGCGAGGAGCAGGGCCGCCGCACCGTCGTTGAGGGGAGAGGCGTTGCCCGCGGTGACCGTGCCGCCCTCGGCGCGGAAGGCGGGCTCGAGCTTCGCCATCGCGGCGAGGGAGGCGTCCGGCCGTACGCACTCGTCGGCGGTGAAGTCCACCGGCTCGCCCTTGCGCCGCGGTACCGGGACGGACGCCAGCTCCACGTCGAACAGCCCCTGTTCCCGCGCGGCGGCGGCCTTGCGGTGGGAGGCGAGGGCGAACTCGTCCTGCCGCTCGCGGCCGATGCCGTGCTTGTCGGCGATTCTCTCGGCGCTCTCGCCCAGCGGGATGGTCCACTGCGGGTCCATCCGCGGGTTGACCATGCGCCAGCCGAGCGTGGTCGAGTACAGCTCGGTGTGCGCGGCCGGGAACGGGCTGTCCGGCTTCGGCAGCACGTACGGCGCCCGGGTCATGGACTCCACCCCGCCGGCCACCACGAGGGACGCGTCGCCCAGGGCGATGGCACGGGCCGCCTGGATCACCGCCTCCAGGCCGGAGGCGCACAGCCGGTTCACGGTTACGCCGGGCACGGAGGTCGGCAGCCCGGCGAGCAGGGCGGCCATACGGGCGACGTTGCGGTTCTCCTCGCCGGCGCCGTTGGCGTTGCCGAGGTAGACGTCGTCGATCCGGGCCGGGTCCAGGTCGGGGGTGCGGGCGAGCAGCGCGCGGAGGGTGTGGGCGGCCAGGTCGTCGGGGCGCGCGGCGGCCAGGGCGCCGTTGTAACGGCCGAAGGGGGTGCGGACGGCGTCGACGATGTATACGGGTTTCGGGGTGTGAGCACGGTTCACGGGGCTGATAGGACTGGTGGTGCTGGTTGGGCTCATCGGGCTCATGGGTGACTGCCTTTGCGGTGTGAACGGGGTTTACAGGGGCTGCGGGAGATACGGCGGGGAGGGGCGCGGCGCTGTGAACGGGGTTCACGGCTGCGCGAGTCGTGCCTTCGCCGCGGGTCGACCGGGTTCACCACACCGGAGGACGCGCCGTCGCCGGTGTGAACCGGGTTACGGCTCCCGAGCCCACGCGGTGTGCCGGTGTGAACCGAGTTCACGGCCCCGCACGCCGCGCGCCGTCGCCGGTGCGAACCGAGTCAACGGCACAGCAGGAAGCACACCTGCGCCGGCGTGAACCCCGCTCACAGCCCCCACGCCCCCGACACTGTGAGCGCGGTTCACAGCAAGCCCTCCGCCACCCTCAGTTGCGCATCCGTCCTGGCGATGACCTCGTCCACGCTCACACCCGGCGCGGTCTCCGTGAGCATCAGCCCCTCCTCGGTGACGTCCAGCACCGCCAGATCCGTGATGACTCGGTTCACACACGCCTTGCCTGTGAGCGGCAGCGTGCACTCCTTGAGGATCTTCGGCGAGCCGTCCTTCGCGGTGTGCGTCATCACCACGATCACCCGCCGGGCACCGTGCACCAGGTCCATCGCGCCCCCGATCCCGGTGACCAGCTTCCCGGGCACCGCCCAGTTGGCCAGGTCGCCCCCGGCGGACACCTGCATCGCGCCGAGCACCGCCACATCGATGTGCCCGCCCCGGATCATCGCGAAGGACAGCGCCGAGTCGAAGAAGGCCGCGCCCGGCAGCACCGTCACGGTCTCCTTGCCCGCGTTGATCAGATCGGGGTCGACCTGGTCCTCCGTGGGGTACGGGCCGGTGCCCAGGATGCCGTTCTCCGACTCCAGCACCACCTCGACCCCCTCGGGGAGATGGTTCGGGATCAGCGTCGGCAGGCCGATCCCCAGGTTCACGTACTGCCCGTCCCGCAGCTCACGAGCCGCGCGGGCGGCCATCTCCTCGCGTGTCCACGCCATCAGCCGCTCACCGTCCGGAACTCGATCCGCTTGTCCGCCGCCTGCTCCGGGGTGAGCGGCACCACCCGCTGTACGAAGACCCCCGGCACGTGCACCGTGTCCGGATCGATCTCGCCGGGCTCGACCAGTTCCTCCACCTCGGCCACGGTGATCCGGCCGGCCATCGCGGCCAGCGGATTGAAGTTCCGGGCCGACCTGCGGAACACCAGGTTGCCGTGCCGGTCCCCCCGCGCGGCCCGCACCAGCGCGAAGTCCGTACGGATGCCCCGCTCCAGCACGTACTCCACGCCGTCGAACTCCCGCACCTCCTTCGGCGGCGAGGCCACCGCGACCCCGCCGGAGCCGTCGTAGCGCCAGGGCAGTCCGCCCTCGGCGACCTGGGTGCCGACGCCCGCCGGGGTGTAGAAGGCGGGGATGCCGGCGCCGCCCGCGCGCAGCCGCTCGGCCAGCGTGCCCTGCGGGATCAGCTCCAGCTCCAGCTCACCGCCCAGATACTGGCGGGCGAACTCCTTGTTGCCGCCGATGTACGAGCCGGTGACCCGGGTGATCCGGCCCGCGGCCAGCAGCACCGCCAGCCCGGACTCCAGCGCTCCGCAGTTGTTCGACACCACCTTCAGCCCGCCGACACCGCGCTCGTACAGCGCCTGGATCAGCACGTTCGGCACACCGCTGAGCCCGAACCCGCCGACGGCGAGGGACGCGCCGTCCGGCACATCGGCCACCGCCTCGCCGGCGGTGGCCACCACCTTGTCCATCCGTGAAGCTCCGTCTCTCCGGTCCCCAGAGTCCCCAGATAGTCAGGGCACTGAGTAATTTTTGGGATGGCGCTCACGCTGCCACCGGAGAAGGAGGCCGTCAAGACCTGCTTTCCTCGCACGCGCCGACAGGACAGCCGGTTTGGCGGCCGGGTATCGTTCAGTGCACCTACGAAACGATCAGGGGAGCGCACATGGCCGCGGTGGACCTCACCACCCATCCCGGACACCTCGCCCGGCGGCTCCAGCAGGCGCACTACCTGCTGTGGAACGCGATGGTCTCGGAGGAGATCACCTCGCCGCAGTTCGCGGTCATGAACGCGCTCGTCGCCGAGCCCGGGCTGGACCAGCGGACCGTGGGGGAGCGGGTGGGTCTCGACCGGTCCACCATCGCGGAGGTCATCAGCCGCCTCGACCGCCGTGGCCTGCTGCACAAGGCGCGCGACCCGCGGGACGGCCGGCGCTTCCTGCTCCGCCTCACCGACGACGGCGCGCGCACCCACCGCAAGCTCACCGTGCGCACCGCCCGGATGAACCAGGTCTTCCTCGCCCCGCTGTCCGCCGAGGAGCAGACCCTGTTCATCGAGCTGATCCGCCGGGTCGCCGACGCGGCCGAGGAACTGCGCCATCCGGCCGAGGGAACCCGCACCGCGGCCGGAGAGCCGCGCGACCCGGCCGAGCCGCTGGCCGTCCAGGGCTGACCAGGCCGTCGCACGACCGCCCCGCCCGCCACCGGGTTCGGTACCCGGACACCCGGGTACCCGGCCGCCACCGCACACAGGCGAGGCCGTACACGACCTAGGGAGTGCGACGCATGAAGGCAGTCACCTGGCAGGGCAAGCGGGACGTCCGGGTCGAGGACGTGCCCGACCCGCGGATCGAGGAACCCACGGACGCGGTCATCCGCGTGACATCCACCGGACTGTGCGGCTCCGACCTGCACCTGTACGAGGTCCTCACCCCGTTCATGACCCCGGGCGACATCCTCGGCCACGAACCCATGGGCATCGTGGAGGAGGTCGGTCCCGAGGTGCCGGACCTGCGCCCCGGCGACCGGGTCGTGGTGCCCTTCCAGATCGCCTGCGGGCACTGCTTCATGTGCGACACCGGTCTGCCCACCCAGTGCGAGACGACCCAGGTCACCGGCGAGGGTATGGGCGCGGCCCTGTTCGGCTACACCCGTCTGTACGGCGCCGTACCCGGCGGCCAGGCCGAGTATCTGCGCGTCCCCCAGGCGCAGTTCGGCCCGATCAAGGTCCCCGAGGGCCCGCCGGACGACCGGTTCGTCTACCTCTCCGACGTGCTGCCCACCGCCTGGCAGGCCGTCGAGTACGCGGCCGTCCCGCCCGGCGGCACCCTCGCGGTCCTCGGGCTCGGCCCCATCGGGGACATGGCCTGCCGGATCGCCAGGGCCCGCGGCGCGGAGCGCGTCCTCGGGGTGGACCTGGTGCCCGAGCGGCTGGCCCGGGCGCAGCGGCGTGGCGTCGAGACGTACGACCTCAGGGCCTTCGACGACGAGAAGGCGCTGGTCCACGCGATCCGGGAGGTGACCGGCGGGCGGGGTCCGGATTCCGTGATCGACGCAGTGGGCACCGAGGCGCACGGCAGCGCCGCCGCCAAGCTCGCGCAGACGGCGACCGCGATGATGCCCCGCAAGCTCAGCGGCCCGCTCGCCGAGCGCTTCAGCATCGACCGGCTCGGCGCGCTGTACATGGCGATCGACCTGGTGCGGCGCGGCGGCACCATCTCGCTGAGCGGTGTCTACGGCGGCATGGCCGATCCGATGCCGATGCTCACCCTCTTCGACAAGCAGATCCAGCTCCGCATGGGCCAGGCCAACGTCCGCCGCTGGACCGACCGGATCATCCCCTACCTCACGGACGAGGACCCGCTCGGCGTGGACGACTTCGCCACGCACCGGCTGCCGCTGGCGGACGCGCCGCACGCCTACGACATGTTCCAGCGCAAGCAGGACGGCGCGGTCAAGGTCCTCATGCAGCCGTAGCCCCTCGCGCGCCGCGTACGGGGCGCGCGAGGCCGCTCAGCCGGACCCGGGGCCCTTCTCGCCGAGCACCTCCGCGAGGTCGTAGCGCACCGGCTCCTCCAACTGGGCGTAGGTGCAGCTCTCCGGCGTACGGTCCGGGCGCCAGCGGCGGAAGCGGGCCGTGTGCCGGAACCGCTGTCCGTTCTCCATGTGGTCGTAGGCCACCTCGGCCACCCGCTCCGGACGCAGCGGCACCCACGACAGGTCCTTCTTCCCGGACCAGCGGCTCGGCGCACCCGGCAGCCGGGCCGTCTCGTGCGCGGCCTCGTCGGCCCAGGCGGCCCACGGGTGCCCCCAGACGTCGTCCATCCGCAGCGGCTCCAGCTCCTCGACCAGCTCGGCGCGCCTCTGCATGGAGAACGCGGCCGACACGCCGACGTGCTGGAGCCGGCCCCCCTCGTCGTACAGCCCCAGCAGCAGCGAGCCCACCACCGGCCCGCTCTTGTGCAGGCGGTACCCGGCGACGACGACGTCCGCCGTCCGCTCGTGCTTGACCTTGAACATGGCCCGCTCGTCCTGGAGGTAGCGCAGACCCGGCGGCTTGGCCACGACCCCGTCCAGTCCGGCGCCCTCGAACTGCTCGAACCACCGCCGGGCCACCTCGATGTCGGCCGTCGAGGGGGCCACGTGCACCGGCGGGGTCGCGTCCGCGAGCGCCCGGTCCAGCAGGGCACGGCGGTCGGTGAGGGGCACGTCGAGCAGGGCGTGGTCGTCCAGGGCCAGCAGGTCGAAGGCGACGAAGGAGGCCGGGTTCTTCTCGGCCAGCATCCGCACCCGGGAGGCCGCCGGATGGATGCGCTCGGTCAGCGCGTCGAAGTCCAGCCGCCCGCCGCGCGCGATCACGATCTCCCCGTCCAGCACGCACCGCTCGGGCACCCGTTCCTTCAGCGCCTCGACCAGCTCGGGGAAGTACCTGGTCAGCGGTTTGCCGGTGCGGCTTCCCAGCTCGACCTCGGCCCCGTCACGGAACACGATCGACCTGAAGCCGTCCCACTTCGCCTCGTAGTGCATCCCCGGCGGGATCCTCGCCACCGACTTGGCGAGCATCGGCTTGACGGGCGGCATGACGGGCAGATCCATGCCTCGATTCTGCGCGCACGCATACGGCTTCGCCCGGTGTGCGGGGTGTGCGGGGTGCGCCTACGGTGGCCGCATGGGCGATGCGGTGGAACTGGAGGTGGGCGGCCGGACCGTACGGCTGTCCAGCCCGGACAAGGTGTTCTTCCCGGAGCGCGGTTTCACCAAGCTGGACCTCGCCCGGTACTACGCCTCGGTGGCCCCCGGCATCCTGCGCGCCCTGCGTGACCGTCCCACCACCCTGGAGCGCTATCCGGACGGCGTCGGCGGCGAGTGGTTCTTCCAGAAGCGGGCGCCCAGGAGCATGCCCGACTGGATCCCGACCGCCCACATCACCTTCCCCAGCGGGCGCAGCGCCGACGAGATGTGCCCCACCGAGGAGGCCGCCGTGGTGTGGGCCGCCCAGTACGGCACCCTCACCTTCCACCCCTGGCCGGTCCGTGCCACCGACGTCGACCACCCCGACGAACTCCGCATCGACCTCGATCCGCAGCCCGGCACCGACTATGATGACGCGGCCTGCGCCGCCCACGAACTGCGCGCGGTACTGGAGGAGTTCGGCGGACTGCGCGGGTGGCCGAAGACCTCCGGCGGCCGGGGCCTGCACGTCTTCGTGCCCATCGAACCCCGCTGGACCTTCACCCAGGTGCGCCGCGCGGCGATCGCCGTCGGCCGGGAGATGGAACGCCGGATGCCCGGGCACGTCACCATCAAGTGGTGGAAGGAGGAACGCGGGCGCCGCATCTTCCTCGACTACAACCAGACGGCCCGGGACCGCACCATCGCCTCCGCCTATTCGGTGCGTCCCCGCCCGCACGCCCCCGTCTCGGCCCCCCTGCGCTGGGAGGAGGTCGGCGTCGCCCACCCCCGCGACTTCGACCTGGCCACCATGCCGGCCCGGTTCGCCGAACTGGGCGACGTGCACGCCGGCATGGACGACCACGCCCACTCCCTGGACGCGCTGCTGGAGCTGGCCCGCCGGGACGAGCACGACCACGGCCTGGGCGACCTGCCGTACCCGCCGGAGTACCCGAAGATGCCCGGCGAGCCCACCCGCGTCCAGCCGAGCCGGGCCCGCCGGAGACCGCCGGAGTGAACCCGCGCCCGGACGGGTGAGGGATCATGACGGGATGACCCGCGTACTGACCCGGAGCGACCTGGAGTTGCTGTTGGACCCGGCGGCCTGCCTGGCCGCGCTGCGCGACGGCTTCCGCACGGCCGGCGCGGTGTCCGTCCCCGGGCAACGGGTCCGCACCGACCTGCCGTTCCCCGGCACCGCCACCGCGCTCATCCCCGGCCTGCTGCCCGGCGTCGACGCCTACACCGTGAAGGTCAACGCCAAGTTCCCGGGGGCCCGGCCCGCCCTGCGCGGAGTGATCTGCCTGCACTCCGGGACCGACGGGGAACTCCTCGCGCTGCTGGACTCCGCCACCGTCACCGCCTGGCGCACCGGACTGGCCGCCGCCCTCGGCACCGGGCTGCTGGCGCCGACCGGGTACGGGGTCCTCGGTGTCGTCGGTGCCGGCGCGCAGGCCGAGTCGACGCTGCGCGGCCTGGCGGCCGAGGCCCGGGCGGCCGGGGGCCGGGTGCGGGACCTCGTGGTCCACGACACCGACCCGGCGCGGGCCGCCGCGTTCGCCGCCCGGCACGGCGGCCGGGTGCTCGGCTCGGCCCGGGCGGTGGCCGAGGCGGCCGACGCCGTCCTGCTCGCCACCTGGTCCCGCACCCCGTTGCTCGCCCTCGGCGACACCCGCCCCGGACAGCACTTCACCAGCCTGGGCACCGACGAGCCCGGCAAGCGGGAACTCGCCGCCGACCTGCTGGACGCGGCGCTCCTCGTCGTCGACGACCCGGAACTGGCCGCCCGGGCAGGCGCGTTGGCGGCCCCCGAGCTGACCCGCGCCGGTGCCGACGCCACCCTCACCGACATCCTGCGCGGCACCCGTCCCGGCCGGACCTCCTCCCGGCAGCGCACGGTGTACGCCCCGGTGGGGCTGCCCTGGCAGGACCTCGCGCTCGCCTGGCACGCGTTCCGGGAGGCGGAGCGCCGGGGCGCCGGCACCGCGGTCGACCTGCTCGGCTGAGCCGCCCGGCTCCGGTGGATCACGGCCCCGGCCGGGGCGGCGCCCCGCGGCTATCCTGAGGGCCGGCCGCCGAGGAGGGGGTGTCCCGAAGTGACCGAGGCAGCGCCGCGTCCCACCCTGGAGGCCGTGGCCGCGCGGGCCGGGGTGTCCCGGGCCACCGTGTCCCGGGTGGTCAACGGCGGCGACGGGGTCCGCGAGCCGCTGGCCGAGCGGGTCCGGCGGGCCGTGGCGGAGCTGGGCTACGTGCCCAACCAGGCGGCGCGCAGCCTGGTGACCCGGCGCCACGACGCCGTCGCGGTCGTCGTCGCCGAGCCCGGGAGCCGGGTCTTCGCCGACCCCTTCTTCGCGCTCCAGCTGCGCGGCATCAGCAAGGAGCTGACCGCGCAAGACAACCAGCTGGTGCTGCTGCTCACCGAGGGCCGCGCCGACCACACGCGGGTGGCCCGCTATCTCGCCGGCGGCCATGTCGACGGCGCGCTCGTCTTCTCCCTGCACCTGGACGACCCGCTGCCCGGCCTCATCCGCGCCGCCGGCGTGCCCACCGTGTTCGGCGGACGCCCCCACTGGGGCACGGACGACGCGGACCGGGGGCCCGGCGTGGTGTACGTCGACTGCGACAACCGGGGCGGGGCCCGGACGGCGGTACGGCACCTGCTCGACCTCGGCCGCCGGCGTGTCGCCCACCTCACCGGGGCGCTGGACCAGACCTCGGCGGTGGACCGGCTCGACGGCTACCGGGACGCCGTCGCCGAGGCGCCCGGCGGGTACGATCCCCGGCTGGTCGTGGAGGGCGACTTCACCCCGGCCGGCGGCGAGCGCGCCATGCGCGAACTCCTGGCCCGCTGCCCGGACGTCGACGCCGTGTTCGCCGCCAACGACCTCACCGCGCTCGGCGCCCTGCGGGTGCTGCGCGAGAGCGGCCGGCGGGTGCCCGAGGACGTGGCCGTGGCCGGCTTCGACGACATGGCGCCGGTCGCCGAGCAGACCGATCCGCCGCTGACGACGGTGCGTCAGGACATCGAGGAGATGGGCCGGCTCATGGCCCGGCTGCTGCTGGAGGGCCTGTCCGGCGGCCGGGACCGGGGAGCCGCGACGGCCGGCGCGCCGGACGCGCGGGGAAAGGGCGTCATCCTGCCGACGACCCTGATACGCCGCGCCTCCGCGTGACCCGCCCGCGGCTCGGCCGGCGGACGGCCCGATCCGATCACCGCTGACCGGGCCCCGTCCGAATCGGCGAACCTGCCCGGCCGCCCGACCCGAAGGCACCGTGACCGCCGCTTCGCACCAGCGGGCGCGCCGTGCGCATCTCGGCCTCCCCGCCAGGGCCCGTCCTGTGCGCCGCCGAGTCCGGCACCGGCCACTGACGAGGGCCGCCGGGGCACCGCACGGGCACGCGCCTCCCCGGGGGGCCGGATTTTCGTACCGTCCCGCGCGCCGCCGTGCGCGCGTCGCGAGCGAAGGGGCATCATCGGGGCGGCCGGCGGCCCCGGGCCCGTCGTTGAGCCGGCGTTGATCGAACGTTTTTCTGCCCGGGGCAGGCTCCTGGCCATGCACATCGACACCATCACCCCGGCCGACGACACCTGGCAGGCACAGGCGCTGTGCGCACAGACCGGCCCGGATTTCTTCTTCCCCGAGCCCGGCAGCTCGGTGCGCGAGGCGAAGCGCATCTGCGCCATGTGCGAGCTGCGCCCGGCCTGTCTGGAGTACGCGCTCGCCCACGACGAGCGGTTCGGCGTCTGGGGCGGTCTGTCGGAGAAGGAACGCCTCGCCCTGAGGCGTACCGCCCGCTGACCGCCCCGGCCCGGGCGCGGGGCGGTCAGCTCCCGGCGCGCGCCGCCATCCGCGCCTTGCGCGCGGCCAGCTTCTCGTCGAACTTCGAGGCCTCCGCGTTCAGCCCGCCCAGGAACAGGCCGAGTTCCTCCTGCGCCCTGCGCCCCTCGGGGCCGAGACCGTCGATCTCCAGGACCTTCAGGAAGCGCAGCACCGGCTGCAGCACGTCGTCGTGGTGGATGCGCAGGTTGTACACCTCGCCGATCGCCATCTGGGCGGCGGCCCGCTCGAAGCCGGGGATGCCGTGGCCGGGCATGCGGAAGTTCACCACGACGTCCCGGACCGCCTCCATGGTCGGGTCGGGGGCGAGCTCGAAGGCGGCCTTGAGCAGGTTGCGGTAGAACACCATGTGCAGGTTCTCGTCGGTCGCGATGCGGGCCAGCATCCGGTCGCAGACCGGGTCTCCGGACTGGTGGCCGGTGTTGCGGTGCGAGATCCGCGTGGCCAGCTCCTGGAAGGCGACGTAGGCGATCGAGTGCAGCATCGAGTGCCGGTTGTCGGACTCGAAGCCCTCGCTCATGTGCGCCATGCGGAAGCGCTCCAGCTGGTCCGGGTCCACCGCGCGCGAGGCCAGCAGATAGTCGCGCATCACGATGCCGTGCCGGCCCTCCTCGGCCGTCCAGCGGTGCACCCAGGTGCCCCAGGCGCCATCCCGGCCGAACAGCGTGGCGATCTCGTGGTGGTAGCTCGGCAGGTTGTCCTCGGTGAGCAGGTTGACCACGAGGGCGACACGGCCGACGTCCGTCACCTTCGACTGCCCCTTCTCCCAGGCCTCGCCGTCCTCGAACAGACCGGGGAAGTTACGGGCGTCGCTCCACGGCACGTACTCGTGCGGCATCCAGTCCTTGGCGACCTTCAGATGCCGGTTCAGTTCGTTCTCGACCACTTCCTCCAGTGCGTACAGAAGCCGTGCGTCGGTCCAGACGGACGGGCTGCCGAGGTGCGGGGAAGTGATCGTCACAGGAACTCCAGGGGGACGCCGGACAAAGGGCGGGGTGAAAAGGGAACGGCCCGGCGAGCGGTGCCGGAAACCTACGTGATCGTAGGCTACGAACCCGTAGGTTACGAAGCCGTAGGCTAAGGCGGCGGTAAAGAACCGCTGATCAGCTGGCAGCGACACGACTGCCGACACGCCCCGCGCACCTGCCGGACAGCCCCGGGACCCGCAGGTCCCGGGGCTGCCGGAGGGAACAAGGATCACCCGTCAGGCGTACAACTCCCGCAGGCGCACGGAGAGGCAGGTCACACAGCCCTCCAGCTTCTCGAACTCGCTGATGTCGACCGTCACCACGTCATGACCGAGGTCGGTCAGCAACTCCGCCGTCCGCGGGGCGCTCGCCGCCATCAGCAGCTTGCCGCCGCCCAGCAGCACCACGTGCGCCCCGGACTCCTCCGGTACCGACAGGAACCCCGGGAACAGCGACGGCCGGTCCACCCGCGGGATGTGCCCGATCACCGTGCCGTCGGGCAGCGCGGTCACGGCCGACTTCAGGTGCAGCACCTTGCTCACCGGTACGGCCACCACCCGGGCCCCCAGCGGTTCGAAGGCCGCCCGCACCTGCTGCACACCGGCCGCGTTGGTCCGCCCGCCGCGGCCGACGTACACCGTGTCGCCGACCTTGAGGACGTCACCGCCGTCCAGCGTGCCCGGATCCCAGATCCAGTTCACCGAGCAGCCGAGGCCCGCCACGGCCTCCTCCACACCGGCGGTCTCCGCGCGCCGGGCGGCGGCACCCGGACGGGTGATCAGCGCCACGTTCCGGAACATGACGACGGTGTCCTCGACGAACACCGAGTCCGGGCAGTCGTCGGCCGGCTCGACCTCGACCGTCTCCCAGCCGTGCGCCCGCAGCGCCGCCACATAGGCCTCCCACTGCTCCACGGCGAGTCCTACGTCGACCTTCTCCCGCGCGATGTGCGTCACCAGGCCGTCGGCGAGGCGGGGGCTGGGGCGGCGGACGAGGGCCTTCTTGCTGGGCACGACGGGCCTTTCGTATCGGTCGGGGCGATGGTGCGGTGGCCGGCGCCGGTCACCCGGCGCCGGTCCGTCATCATGCAGCGCGCTTCGGGCCGGGGCCAAACCCCGGCCGCCGGCCCGGCCCGGCCGCCCCGTCACGCCGGTTCCGCGAGCGCCTCCGGGGTCGTCTCGGTCAGCTCCCCTCCCTCCATCAGCAGCCACCGGGTGATCCCGATCGACTCCAGGAACGGCAGGTCGTGACTGGCGACCAGCAGCGCGCCCTCGTACGACCCCAGGGCCTGGGTCAGCTGCCGGACGCTGGCCATGTCCAGGTTGTTCGTCGGCTCGTCGAGCAGCAGCAACTGCGGTGCCGGCTCGGCGAGCAGCAGCGCCGCCAGGGCCGCCCGGAACCGCTCGCCGCCCGAGAGGGTGGCCGCCTTCCGGTCGGCCCTGGCACCCCGGAACAGGAAGCGGGCGAGACGGGCCCGGATCCGGTTGTGGGTGGCCTCCGGCGCGAACCGGGCCACGTTCTCGGCGACCGACAGCTCGTCGTCCAGTACGTCCAGCCGCTGCGGCAGGAAGCGGAGCGGCACGTGCGCCGTCACCGTGCCGGCCAGTGGAGCCAGCTGACCGGCGACGGTCCGCAGCAGCGTCGTCTTGCCGGAGCCGTTGCGGCCGACGAGCGCGATCCGCTCCGGGCCGCGCAGCTCGAGGGTGCCCGGCACGCGCGCGTGGCAGGCCGTCTCCAGGTTCTCCAGGGTGAGCACCTGCCGGCCGGGCGGCACGGCGGTGTACGGCAGTTCGACGCGGATCTCGTCGTCGTCCCGTACGGCCTCCACCGCCTCGTCCAGCCGTTCCCTGGCCTCGGCGAGCCGCTCCTCGTGCAGGATGCGGTGCTTGCCGGCGGACTCCTGGGCGGCACGTTTGCGGGCCCCCATGACGATCTTCGGTTCGCGCTTGGAGTCGTACATCTTCTGGCCGTACCGCTTGCGGCGGGCCAGTTTCAGCTGGGCGTCGGACAGTTCCCGCTTCTGTCTGCGCACATCCGCCTCCGCGACGCGCACCATGCGTTCGGCCGCCTCCTGCTCGACGGCCAGCGCCTCCTCGTAGGCCGAGAAGTTGCCGCCGTACCAGCCGACCTCGCCCGCGCGCAGGTCCGCGATCTGGTCGACCAGGTCGAGCAGTTCCCGGTCGTGGCTGACCACGACCAGGACGCCCGGCCAGGCGGAGACGGCCTGGTACAGCCGCCGGCGCGCGTACAGGTCGAGGTTGTTGGTGGGTTCGTCGAGCAGCAGGATGTCGGGGCGGCGCAGCAGCAGCGCGGCCAGCCGCAGCAGCACCGACTCGCCGCCGGACACCTCCCCGACGGTCCGGTCCAGGCCGATGTGGCCGAGGCCGAGCTCGCCGAGGGTGACCAGGGCGCGCTCCTCCACGTCCCAGTCGTCGCCGACGGTCTCGAAGTGCTCCGCGGAGACGTCGCCCGCCTCGATGGCGTGCAGGGCGGCCCGCCGCTCGGCGATGCCGAGGGCCTGGTCGACGCGGAGCGCGGTGTCCAGGGTGATGTTCTGCGGCAGGTAGCCGGTCTCGCCGGTCGCCTTGACGGTGCCGTCGGCCGGGGCGAGTTCCCCGGCCAGCAGTTTCAGCAGCGTGGACTTGCCGGATCCGTTGACGCCGACGAGCCCGGTCCGGCCGGGGCCGAACGCGATGTCCAGGCCGTCGAAGACGGCGGTGCCGTCGGGCCAGGCGAAGGACAGGGAGGTGCAGGTGAGGGAAGCAGACATAGGGGCGCCTCGCGAGGGTGTGGCGTTCGGGTGGACGCGTATCGAGACACCACGAGGCGGAAACCGGGGGGCCGGGCACGGAGGGCCACGGAGAGAAGGGCCTGTGCCAGGGGGACGGCTCGGACGCCGAGGTCGTCGTACGCCACGCACACCTCAGGTGCGACGCGGTGTCTCAGGACCTCAGACGAGCAACGTCTCTCTCCGATCGACGGCAACAGAACCGCTGAACACCGTAGGAGAGGCGGGGAAGGCTGTCAACGCGATTATGGGACCGAGGGCCCCTGGCGTCCCACGGCGCGCGTGCCGTTCAGCAGGCGTCCCGCATCAGCTCGGCGAGGCCGTGGTCCAGGTCGAGCTGGAGGTGCTCCCGGCCGACGGGGACCAGTTCGCCCGCCGCCTGGAGGAACCGCCGTATCTCGCCCGAGCGCACATGCACGATCGCGGTGCCCTCCGGGGCGTGGAACTCCAGCACCGTGCGGTCGTACCCGTACGGCCGCACCCGCACGTCACCCTGGCCCGCGGCCTCCTCCAGCCCGGCCGTCAGCAGCTCGCGGGCGAAGGTCCAGCACACGTCGACGCCCTCCAGGGTGGCGGGCGCCGGGAAGGTCATGCGGACCGCGAACGGGTCGCGCCGGTCGTAGCGCAGCGTGGCGGGAATGCTCGGCATGCGCGGTGCGGCGGCGACGAGTCGGGCCTCTACGGGCTGCTCGATGACGGTGGACAACGCCTTGCTCCCTCGTGACGGCTGGACTGCGCCCGGATGCGCCCACACCCGGCACTGGGAGAGACGACGGAAACGGCCGGTGCGTGCACACCCGGACCGAGTGACCTCGGTCACCGCGTTCATGCATGGGCCCGGACGGCGGCCGGTCCGGTGACGTGAACGCGCCGCGGGCGGGTACTCGTCCTGTGCCGTGAAGGAAAGGAGCGATCATGCCAGCCGGTTCCAGCCCCAAGCGCGAACGCCAGTACGAGCACATCAAGAAGAGCGCGCAGGACCGGGGCGAGAGCACCGGGCGCGCCAAGGAGATCGCCGCGCGGACGGTGAACAAGGAACGCGCCCGCTCCGGCGAGTCCAAGACCGCCAGCCGCACCTCGACCCAGGACATGTCGTCCGGCAAGCGCGGCGGTCAGCGGTCCGGCAACCGGGCCGGCTCGCACGGCCCGACCCGCGACCAGTTGTACAACGAGGCCAGGCAGCGCGGCATCGAAGGCCGTTCGCACATGAACAAGGAGCAGTTGCAGCGCGCCCTGGACCGCAAGAAGGGGTGACCCGCCGGCTCAGCCGAGCGTCTGCCGGTGCCGCTCCAGCTCGGGGGCCGTCTTCGTGGCGAGGAACTCGATGACGCGGTAGGAGCACACCCCGGCGGTGACGAACGGGTCGGTGGCGACGACCTCCTCGATCTCGGCGCGGTCCCCCGCGACGGCCAGGATGACCCCGCCGTCGCGGGGGTTCTTGCGTCCGGAGGCCAGGAAGAGGCCTTTGTCGTACTGCCGCTCCAGCCAGACCACGTGGTCGGGCAGCACGGCGTCGACGGCTTCGAGGGGCGCGGTGTAGCTCAGCTCGAGGACGAACATGATCACGACCCTACCCCCGCCCCACCGCGGTGACCGGCGTACCCGTACAGTCACCCGCGTGACGATCGTCGGCGTACCCGCGGGCTGGCCCGCGACCGAGGAGGAGGCCCGCGCCGTCCAGGACGAGCTGCGCGGCCGGGTGGTGCTCGACGAGCCCGGACCGCCGCCCGGGACGGGCCGGGTCACCGGGGTCGACGTCGCCTACGACGACGACCTGGACCTGGTCGCGGCGGCGGCCGTGGTGCTGGACGCGGCCACCCTGGACGTCGTCGCGGAGGCGACGGCCGTCGGCCGGGTCTCCTTCCCGTACGTGCCCGGTCTCCTCGCCTTCCGGGAGCTCCCGGCCGTACTGGCCGCCCTGGACCGGCTGCCCGGCCCGCCCGGCCTCGTGGTGTGCGACGGCTACGGCCTGGCCCACCCGCGCCGCTTCGGCCTGGCCAGCCACCTCGGGGTGCTCACGGGCCTGCCGGTCATCGGCGTCGCCAAGAACCCGTTCACCTTCGCCTACGACGACCCCGGACCGGCGCGCGGCAGCTCCGCGCCGCTGCTGGCGGGGAGCGAGGAGGTGGGCCGCGCCCTGCGCACCCGGGACGGCGTCAAACCGGTCTTCGTCTCCGTCGGCCACCGCGTCGGCCTGCCCGGCGCCCTGGCGCACACCCTCGCGCTGACCCCCCGGTACCGGCTCCCGGAGACCACGCGCCGGGCCGACGCCCTGTGCCGGCGGGCCCTGCGCGAGGCGGCGGGGCGCCTGCCCGGCGCCGATGGTCAGGACGCCACGACGCGCCAGGCGCCCACCTCCTGATACGCCGAGTCGTGGACGGCCGAGCCGTCGCCGGGTTCGAGGGCGTAGTGGCGCAGGTTGCCGCCCCAGTAGCGCAGGATGCGCTCCAGTTCGCGCGCCCGGTCCGGCGCCTCCACGCCGTCGTCCACAGTCACTTCCAGCACGAACTTCACGTACGTTCCGCCTCCTCGGCCGCTCCGGTCGGGACCCATCGTCGCAGCCGGGTGCCCGCGGGCAGGCCGGGACCGACGTGTTCCGGTCAGCGTCGCGCCGCCACCCGGAAGGTGATCCCGGCCGCGCGCAGCCGGCCGGTCAGGGCGTCGCCCATCGCCTCGGCCGTGGTCACCTGACCGGCCGTCGGCGGCAGTTCGTCGAAGACCAGGCACAGTGCGGCCTCGGCGAACATCTTCGCCGTCTCGTCGTACCCCGGGTCGCCGCCCGCGACCTCGGTGTACACCCGCTCCCCGCCGCCCTCGCCGGCGAACCGCACCCGGAACCAGCTCTCCGCCCGCTTCTGCGGGCTCGGACCGTCACCCGGCCGGCGCAGGTCCGACAGCCGGCGCCGCAGCGGCGGCAGCTGGGCCGCGACCGCCAGCGCGCCGACGGCGGCGGCCCCGCCGAGGGCGACCGGCAGGTGCCGTACGGCCGCGTAGTGGCGGTAGCGGAAGTCCGGGCCGTACCGTTCCAGCGCCCGCGCCGAACGGCGCACGACCTGCGGGTCGATGGTGGGCAGCGGCAGCGCCCACGCGCCGGCCTCGGGGGCGAACCTCGGCGCGCCGGGCGGCGCCGTCACCCGGCGGCCCGGCAGCCGGGGCTCGTGCCGGGCGCGTTCGCGGGCGGCGGCCCGCATCCGCCCGCTCCGGGACAGCTGGTTCAGCGCCGAGGCGAGGGTGCCGCCGGAGAAGGCCGCGTCCGCGGTCACATAGCCGTCCACGGTCAGCGGTACGCCCTCGGGCAGCTGCCGCACCGTGAAGTACACCCCCAGGTCGTGCGGCACCGAGTCGAAGCCGCAGGCGTGCA
Source organism: Streptomyces sp. NPDC038707 (assembly GCF_040636485.1). NCBI lineage: Bacteria > Bacillati > Actinomycetota > Actinomycetes > Kitasatosporales > Streptomycetaceae > Streptomyces > Streptomyces sp. NPDC038707. Next base: position 24,667 of record NZ_JBEZUP010000033.1, on the reverse strand, counting down.
CCAGGCGCGCGCCCGTCTCGCGCGCGCGTGCGTCGTACCGGACGTACATCAGGTCCACGAACTCCGGCTCGCCGGTGAGGTCCAGGTAGTCGGTGCCGTGGTCGGCGCAGGCGGCGACGAGTTCCTCGCCGTGGAGCACGTACGGCCCGACGGTCGTGGCGACCACGCGCGCGTGTCCGGCGAGGGCGCGCAGGGTGGCCGGTTCGCGCACGTCGGCCCGCAGCACACCGATGCCCTCGCCGCCGCCGGGCAGGCTCTCCCGCAGCCGCTCCAGCCGCCGTTCGTCGCGGCCGGCGACCGCCCAGCGCAGCCCCTGGGGAGCGTGCTCGGCGAGATAGCGGGCCGTGAGCGCGCCGACGAAGCCGGTCGCTCCGAAGAGCACGAGGTCGTAGGGCCGTCCGGTCCTGTCAATGCCGCTCATGTCACCCCTTGTCCACAGACCCCCGGCGCAGCCCGCGCCGCTGTCGGTGGCCGAGGCTAGCGTGAGGAGTGCGCGGTCCGTGGACCGGACCGGAGCAGCGGTGGCCGTAGCCCGGATCGCGCGGAACCGGCCGGAGGCGACGCACGCGCCGCGGCGGGCCGGACGGCGCCGCGCACACGGTGGGGCCGGGACGGGAGGCGTTCACTCGTTCGGATGATGGCCGACGTGCCGGGCACTTGGCTAAGCGCTTGCTCGTTGGGTCTTGTGCTCGGTGGAACGCGTTCTTAGCATCACCGGTGTTACAGCAACGGTGTCACACGCTTGGGGGCTGGACGGATGACAACGGCACAGACGCCGCCGGCGCCGGGCACCGGCCCGCTCTCCGGCGTGCGCGTGGTGGAGCTGGCCGGCATCGGGCCGGGGCCGTTCGCCGCCATGCTGCTGGCCGACCTGGGCGCCGACGTCGTCCGGGTGGACCGCCCGGGCGGCCCGGGCCTCGGCCTCGACCCGGCCCGCGACCTCACCAACCGCAACAAGCGCTCGGTCGTCGTCGACCTCAAGGCGCCCGACGGCCCCGCCCGCGTCCTGGACCTCGCCGAACGGGCCGACATCCTCGTGGAGGGCTACCGCCCGGGCGTCGCCGAACGGCTCGGCGTCGGCCCCGGGGACTGCCACGCCCGCAACCCCCGCCTGGTCTACGGCCGGATGACCGGCTGGGGCCAGGACGGCCCCCTCGCCCACCGCGCCGGCCACGACATCGCCTACATCGCGCTGACCGGCACCCTCGGCATGATCGGCCGCCCGGACGAACCCCCGGCCGTGCCCGCCAACCTCCTCGGGGACTACGCGGGCGGCGCCCTCTACCTGGTCGTCGGCGTCCTCGCCGCGCTGCACCACGCGCGCGCGACCGGCACCGGCCAGGTGGTCGACGCGGCCATCGTCGACGGCACGGCCCACCTGTCCACGATGATCCACGCCATGCTCGGCGCCGGCGGCTGGCAGGACCGGCGCGCCGCCAACCTCCTGGACGGCGGCTGCCCCTACTACGGCACCTACGAGACCGCCGACGGCAAGCACATGGCGGTCGGCGCCCTGGAAGAGAAGTTCTACGACGAGTTCCTGCGCCTGCTGGGCCTGACCGGCCTCGCCGCCGCCCGCACCGACTGGACCCGCTGGGGCGAACTGCGCGAACGGATCGCCGCCGCCTTCAGGACCCGCACCCGCGCCGAGTGGACGGCCGTCTTCGAGGACTCCGACGCCTGCGTGGCGCCCGTGCTCGGCCTGCGCGAGGCCCCGCACCACCCGCACCTCGCCGCCCGCGCCACCTTCACCGAGCACGACGGCGTCACCCAGCCCGCCCCCGCCCCCCGGTTCTCCGCCACCCCCACCGCCCTCCGCACCGGCCCCGCCCGCCCCGGCGCGGACACCGCGGCGGTCGCCCGGGACTGGGGCATACCGGCCCCGCCCACCGCCGCCCCCGACACCCCGGCCACCGCCCCGGCCACCGACGTCCCCTCCCGAAAGGCACCCCAGTGAGCACCGAAGCGTACGTGTACGACGCGATCCGCACCCCGCGCGGGCGCGGCAAGACGAACGGCGCCCTGCACGGCACGAAGCCCATCGACCTGGTCGTCGGCCTCATCCACGAGATCCGCGACCGCTTCCCGGACCTGGACCCGGCCGGGATCGACGACATCGTGCTCGGCGTCGTCAGCCCCATCGGCGACCAGGGCTCCGACATCGCCCGGATCGCCGCCCTCGCCGCCGGACTGCCGGACACCGTCGCCGGCGTCCAGGAGAACCGCTTCTGCGCCTCGGGCCTGGAAGCCGTCAACCTGGCCGCCGCCAAGATCCGGGCGGGCTGGGAGGACCTGGTCCTGGCCGGCGGCGTCGAGTCCATGTCCCGCGTGCCGATGGCCTCGGACGGCGGCGCCTGGTTCAACGACCCGATGACCAACCTCGCCGTCAACTTCGTGCCGCAGGGCATCGGCGCCGACCTGATCGCCACCCTCGAGGGCTTCTCCCGCCGGGACGTGGACGAGTACGCGGCCCTGTCCCAGGAGCGCGCCGCCACCGCCTGGAAGGAGGGCCGCTTCGAACGCTCGGTGGTCCCCGTCAAGGACCGCAACGGCCTGGTCGTCCTCGACCACGACGAGCACCCGCGCCCCGGCACCACCGCCGACTCCCTGGCCGCGCTCAAGCCGTCGTTCGCGGACATCGGCGACCTGGGCGGCTTCGACGCGGTCGCGCTGCAGAAGTACCACTGGGTGGAGAAGATCGACCACGTCCACCACGCGGGCAACTCCTCCGGCATCGTGGACGGCGCCGCGCTCGTCGCGATCGGCTCCCGGGAGGCAGGTGAACGCCACGGCCTCACCCCGCGCGCGCGGATCGTCTCCGCCGCCGTCTCGGGCTCCGAGCCGACCATCATGCTCACCGGCCCCGCTCCCGCCAGCCGCAAGGCCCTGGCCAAGGCAGGCCTCACCATCGACGACATCGACCTGGTCGAGATCAACGAGGCGTTCGCCGCGGTCGTCCTGCGCTACGCCAAGGACATGGGCCTGAGCCTGGACAAGGTCAACGTCAACGGCGGCGCCATCGCCTTCGGCCACCCGCTCGGCGCCACCGGCGCCATGATCCTCGGCACCCTCGTCGACGAACTGGAGCGCCAGGACAAGCGCTACGGCCTCGCCACGCTGTGCGTCGGCGGCGGCATGGGCATCGCCACCATCATCGAGCGCATCTGAACTCCCCGCGGAAACAAGCGACTTCAACGGAGACGACTGTCATGACCGAGAGCACCACCATCCGCTGGGAGCAGGACGACACCGGTGTCGTCACCCTCGTCCTGGACGACCCCGACCAGTCCGCGAACACCATGAACCAGGCGTTCCGCGACTCCCTCGCCGTGATCACCGACCGGCTGGAGGCCGAGCGGGACTCCCTCCGCGGCATCATCCTCACCTCGGCCAAGAAGACCTTCTTCGCCGGCGGCGACCTGCGCGACCTCATCCGGGCCACCCCCGAGACCGCCCAGGACCTGTTCGAAGGCGGCCTCGCCATCAAGCGCAACCTGCGCCGCATCGAGACCCTCGGCAAACCGGTCGTCGCGGCGATCAACGGCGCGGCCCTCGGCGGCGGCTTCGAACTGGCCCTCGCCTGCCACCACCGCGTCGCCCTCGACACCCCCGGCACGAAGATCGGCTGCCCCGAGGTCACCCTCGGCCTGCTCCCCGGCGGCGGCGGAGTGGTGCGCACCGTACGGCTGCTCGGCATCGCGGACGCCCTGCTGAAGGTGCTCCTCCAGGGCAACCGGTACAACGCCCGGCGCGCCCGGGACAACGGCCTCGTCCACGAGGTCGCCGAGACCCGCGAAGAGCTGATCGCCAAGGCCCGCGCGTTCATCGACGCCCACCCCGAGTCCCGGCAGCCCTGGGACACCCCGGGCTACCGGATCCCCGGCGGCACCCCGGCCCACCCCAAGTTCGCCGCCAACCTGCCCGCCTTCCCGGCCAACCTGCGCAAGCAGACGAACGGCGCCCCCTACCCGGCCCCGCGCAGCATCCTCGCCGCGGCCGTCGAGGGCTCCCAGGTCGACTTCGAGACCGCCCAGGTCATCGAGGCCCGCTACTTCGTGGAACTGGCCACCGGGCAGATCTCGAAGAACATGATCCAGGCGTTCTTCTTCGACCTCCAGGCGGTCAACTCCGGCGCCAGCCGGCCGAAGGGCGTCGCCCCCCGCCAGGTGCGCAAGGTGGCCGTCCTCGGCGCGGGCATGATGGGCGCCGGCATCGCCTACGCGTGCGCCCGCGCGGGCATCGACGTCGTCCTCAAGGACGTCTCGCCCGAAGCCGCGGCCAAGGGCAAGGGCTACTCGGAGAAGCTGTGCGCCAAGGCCGTCGCCAAGGGCCGCACCAGCCAGGAGAAGGCCGACGCCCTGCTCGCCCGCATCACCCCCACCGCGGACACGGCCGACCTCGCGGGCTGTGACGCGGTCATCGAGGCCGTGTTCGAGGACACGGCCCTCAAGCACAAGGTGTTCCAGGAGATCGAGTCGGTCGTCGCCCCGGACGCGCTGCTGTGCTCCAACACCTCCACGCTGCCGATCACCACGCTCGCCGAGGGCGTCGAGCGCCAGGCCGACTTCATCGGGCTGCACTTCTTCTCACCGGTCGACAGGATGCCGCTGGTCGAGATCATCAAGGGGGAGCGCACCGGCGAGGAGGCGCTCGCGCGCGCCTTCGACCTGGTCCGGCAGATCAACAAGACGCCGATCGTCGTCAACGACTCGCGCGGCTTCTTCACCTCCCGGGTGATCGGCCACTTCATCAACGAGGGCGTCGCCATGGTCGGCGAGGGCGTCGAGCCCGCATCCGTGGAGCAGGCCGCCGCCCAGGCCGGCTACCCCGCCAAGGTGCTCTCCCTCATGGACGAGCTGACCCTCACCCTGCCCCGCAGGATCCGGACCGAGACCAGGCGGGCCGTGGAGGAGGCCGGCGGCACCTGGACCGCCCACCCGGCGGAGGCGGTCGTCGACCGCATGGTGGACGAGTTCGGCCGCACCGGCCGCAGCGGCGGCGCCGGCTTCTACGACTACACCGACAGCGGCGAGCGGGCCGGGCTCTGGCCGGGGCTGCGCGAACACTTCACCAGGCCCGGCCACGCCATCCCGTTCCGGGACATGCAGGAACGCATGCTCTTCGCCGAGGCGCTGGACACCGTACGCCTGGTGGAGGAAGGCGTCCTGACCTCGGTCGCCGACGCCAACATCGGCTCCCTCCTCGGCATCGGCTTCCCCGGCTGGACCGGCGGCGTGCTCCAGTACATCAACGGCTACGAAGGGGGCCTGCCCGGCTTCGTCGCCCGCGCGCGCGAGCTGGCCGAGCGCTACGGCGACCGGTTCACCCCGCCCGCGCTGCTCGTCGCGAAGGCCGAGAAGGGGGAGACCTTCACCGACGCCCGCTGACCCGGTTCACCCGGACGGCGCGCCCCGGGACTCCCCGTCCGGGGCCGCCGAGCCGCCCGCGCCGTCCGGGTCCACCGCTTCCTCCCGGCCCGGCACGCCGTCCGCTCCGTCCAGCCACTGGCGCAGCTCCTCCCGCAGCGACCGCTGGAAGGTGGTGAGCAGCGCCTGGACCACGAGCGGGTGCATATGGGCCGAAAGGGACTTCACATCCCGCGTGTCGCGTTCGGCCACCGCCTCCCGCAGCAGGTCCGACAGCTCGTGCGCCGCCGCCCGCGCGTGGCCGGTCAGGACGGTCCGCGCGGCCAGGATCGTCTCCTGCGCCAGCGGTACGTCCAGCAGCCGCACCGCGAGCCGCAGCAGGCCGCAGTCCACCCGGAAGGACTCGCCGTCCCGCGTCACCACGTTCATCGCGGCCAGCCGGTCCAGCTCCTCTCCGGACAGCCGCCGCCCCGCCCGCCGCTCCAGCTCCGCGCGGGACACGGTCTCCACGGTGTCCGGCGCCCAGGAGGCGACCACCGCCCGGTGGATCGCCAGACCGTGCGGGCCGAGATCGGGCGGCAGCTGCCGCAGATGCCGCTCGATCGCGGCCAGCGTCATGCCCTGGTGCTGCATCTCCTCGATCAGCGCCAGCCGGGCCAGGTGCTCGCGGCCGTAGTGGCCCACCCGGCGCGGACCGATCACCGGCGGCGGCAGCAGCCCCTTGGTGCCGTAGAAGCGGACCGTGCGGACCGTGACGCCCGCCCGCGCGGCCAGCTCGTCGATCGTCAGGGTGGGCTCCCCGGTGTCGGTCGTCATGTACAGCAGTATCGCTGTCTCACCAATGGTGTGAAACCCGAGGGGAGCCCCGGCGATCGGTGTGAGAAGTACCGCTCTGTGGCGTGGATCACCGCTTGTCGGCGGGTGTGTCTGGGAAGCTGCTGCCTTGGTCTGTGCCGCGACAATGGGTGGTGCGGGCCAAGACCTGCACGAACCCCGGGCCCATGAGGCCTGGGCGCACCCAGGAAGTGAAACCACCCGTGAGCAAGGACGCCGTGGAATCGGCACAGGCCACCACCCACCCCCAGGTGGCCCACACGCCCGCGGACGCGGGCGACGCCGGATACAGCAAGGACCTCAAGGCCCGCCACGTCAACATGATCGCCATCGGCGGCGCCATCGGCACCGGCCTCTTCCTGGGCGCCGGCGGCCGCCTGCACAACGCGGGTCCGGCACTCGCCCTGGCCTACCTGGTCTGCGGTGTGTTCGCCTTCTTCGTCGTGCGGGCCCTGGGCGAGCTGGTCCTCTACCGTCCGTCCTCCGGGTCCTTCGTGTCGTACGCGCGCGAGTTCCTCGGCGAGAAGGGCGCCTACGTCGCCGGCTGGATGTACTTCCTGAACTGGTCGACCACCGGCATCGCGGACATCACCGCGATCGCGCTCTACACGCACTACTGGAGCATGTTCACCCCCATACCCCAGTGGGTGCTGGCGCTGATCGCCCTCGCCGTCGTCCTCACCGTGAACCTGATCTCGGTGAAGGTCTTCGGCGAGATGGAGTTCTGGTTCGCGATCATCAAGGTCGCCACCCTCGTGGGCTTCATGCTGATCGGCATCTTCCTGCTGGCCACCCAGCACGACGTCGGCGGCAGCAAGCCGGGCCTCAGTGTCATCACCGACCACGGCGGCCTCTTCCCGCACGGCATGATGCCCGTCGTCCTGGTCATGCAGGGCGTGATCTTCGCCTACGCCGCGCTGGAGCTGGTCGGCGTGGCCGCCGGCGAGACCGCCGAGCCGGAGAAGGTCGTCCCGCGCGCGGTGAACTCGATCATGTGGCGGGTGGGCCTGTTCTACGTCGGCTCGGTCGTGCTGCTCGCCCTGCTGCTGCCCGGTTCGGTGTACTCCGCCGACCAGAGCCCGTTCGTCACCGTGCTGTCCAAGATCGGCGTCTCGGCGGCCGGCGACGTGATGAACCTGGTCGTGCTGACCGCGGCCATGTCCTCGCTGAACTCCGGTCTGTACTCCACCGGCCGCATCCTGCGCTCGATGGCCATGGCCGGCTCGGCCCCCAAGTTCACCCGGGTGATGAGCCGCAGCCAGGTGCCCTACGGCGGCATCCTGCTGACCTGCGGCGTCTGCGTGCTGGGTGTCGGCCTGAACTACCTGGTGCCCAGCCAGGCCTTCGAGATCGTGCTGAACGTCGCCTCGCTCGCGATCATCAGCACCTGGGTGATCATCATGATCTGCCACCTGATCTTCGTCCGCCGCGCCCGCGCCGGCCTGGTCACCCGGCCGCACTTCCAGCTGAAGTTCAGCCCGGTCACCGAGATCGCCACCGTCGCGTTCCTGCTGGTCTGCCTCGGCATGATGTGGAACGACGAGGAGGTCGGCCGCAAGACCCTGCTGCTGATCCCGGTGATCGCCGTCATGCTGGTCGCCGGCTGGTTCGGCATCCGCCGCCAAGCGGCCAAGGACGCCGCGAAGACCTCACCCGAACCGACGAAGTAGCAGCTCAGAGCCACTGTCAGTGGCACCGCCCACGGTGGCGGCATGTCGGAGACCGAGTATGTCCGGGGTGACGCCACCGCGCCGTCGGCCCAGGGCGCCCAAGTGATCGCCCATGTCTGCAACGACATCGGCGGCTGGGGGAAGGACTTCGTCCTGGCGCTGTCGCGGCGCCGGCCCGAGCCGGAGGCCGCCTACCGCGCCTGGCACCGCGACCGCGCGCGCAACGACTTCGGTCTGGCGCGGTCCAGCCGGTGCGGGCCGGTGGCGCACGGGCACACCCTTGCCGCCCCTTCTGGTCCCCCGCTGGCCGATCATGTTGGCCACCCAGAGACGCGGGCTCGGTCTGGCGGGCGGCACGTGGTCCCGCGTGGAGCCGCTCATCACCGAGAGGCCCGTCAAGCGCGGGATCGCCGTGACGGTGTACGACCACGGGGAGGACGGCCGGTGAGCGGGCAGCAGGACGCGACCGAGGTGCTGCCCTCGGGGTCGTCGCCGAGCAGGTCGAGGTGGTGGGTGCGCAGCCCCAGCGCGGCCAGCCCGAGGGCGACGAAGTCACCGGTCTCCCGGCGCGGGTGCGGATCCCCGAGTCGATCATGTAGCTGTCGGCGTGGGGCAGGGGCAGCTCGGGGACGTGGATGACGGTGTCCACGCCGGCCCCGCCCAGCACCCCCTGCACGACGAGCACGGCATCAGCCTCACCGCGCTGCCGCAGCCGGCCGGGACCAAGCGGGCGGTCAACCTCGTCGGCCCCGACGGCCGCCGCCTGTCGCTCTACGACACCACCCGGGCCCGTCCCGGCGACCGCTTCCCCGAGGCCGCCCTGCGCACCCTGGCCGCCGCGAGCCGGCATGTGCACGTGACCATCACCCAGCCCTGCGCCCACGCGCTGCCCGTCCTCAGGGAGACCGGCGTGCCGCTCTCCACGGACCTGCACGACTGGGACGGGGAGAACCCGTACCACGAGGCGTTCGCCCACGCGGCCGACATCGTCTTCCTGTCCGCCGCCGCCCTCGCCGACCCCGAGCGGACCATGCGGCGCATCGAGGAGCGCGGCCGGGCCTCGACCGTCGTCGCCACCGCCGGAACCGAGGGCGCGTTCCTGCTCGCCGACGGCGTGCTGACCCGTGTCCCGGCGGCGGACCCGCCCGCGCCGGTGGTGGACTCCAACGGCGCGGGCGACGCCTTCGCCGCCGCGTTCCTCTACGGGCGGCTCGCCGGTGAGCCGCCCGGGCGCTGCGCTCGGTACGGCGCGGTCGCGGGCGCCCACGCCCGCACCGTCCCGGCCGACCGCGCGGACGCGATGGGCCGGGAGGAACTGCTGCGGCGGGCGGCCGGACCGAGCCGCTGAGGCCCCGGGCGCGGGAGTCGGCGTCCGCGGCCGGTCAGAGCCGGACGCGCGCGGCCTCCCGGCCGCCGCGGGCCCGGACCGGCCGACGACCTCGCGGCCGGCTCAGTGCGCGTGCACCTCGTTCGTCGCCTCGATCTTCTTCCACGACTTCGGCTGTGCCACCGCCGTGGCCGTCCTCACCAGGGCCCGGGCCGACGACGCGGCCGGCTTCGACGGCTGGAACAGCCAGGTGTCGAAGAGCGCGGCCAGCGGCTTGCCGGACACCCGCTCGGCGAACCGCTGGAAGTCGGCCACCGAGGCGTTGCCGTAGGCGTGCTCCTTCGGCCAGCCCTTCAGGATCGCGAAGAACGCGTCGTCGCCGACCTCGTTGCGCAGCGCCTGGATGGCGAGGGCGCCCCGGTCGTAGACGGCACCGGAGAACTGCTCGTCCGGACCGGGGTCGCCCGGCGCGATCGTCCAGAACGGGTCGTCGGCCGGGTGCGCGGCGTACACGTAGTCGGCCAGCTCCTGCGCGGTGCCCTCGCCCTCGTGCTCGGACCACAGCCACTGCGCGTAGCGGGCGAAGCCCTCGTTGATCCAGATGTCCTTCCAGCCCTTGACCGACACGTAGTCGCCGTACCACTGGTGGGCCAGCTCGTGCACGACCACGGAGGTGTTGGCGCCGTTCGCGAACTGCCGCGGGCTGTAGTAGACACGGCCCTGCGTCTCCAGCGCGTATCCGGTCGTGGTGTTGGGGACGTACCCGCCGGCCGCGGAGAACGGATACGGCCCGAAGTAGCCGCTCAGCCAGTCCACGACCTCCCCGGTCCGCTCCACGCTGGCCCGCGCGGCGCCCTCGTTGTCACCGAGGTCCTTGCTGTAGGCGTTGATGACGGGCACCCCGCCGTCGGAGGTGCCGGTGGTGATGTCGAACCTGCCCAGCGCCAGCGTGGCCAGATAGGTGGCCTGCGGCTTGTTCTGCCGCCAGTTGTAGCGGGTCCAGCCCAGCTTCGACGTGGCCGACTGGAGGGTGCCGTTGGAGATGGCCTGGGTGCCGTCCGGGACGGACACCGACACGTCGTAGGTGGCCTTGTCGGCCGGGTGGTCGTTGCTCGGGAACCACCACCAGGCGGCCTCGGGCTCGTTGGCGGCCACCCCGCCGTCGGGGGTGCGGTGCCAGGAGGTGAAGCCGTAGGCGCTCCTCTGCGACGGCACCCCGCTGTAGCGGACCACGACCGTGACCGGCGTGCCCTTGGGCAGCGGGTTCTTCGGGGTGACGACCAGCTCGTGCTCGCCGGAGGTGGTGAAGGAGGCCTTGGCGCCGTTGACCCGGACCTCGCTCACGTCCAGCAGGAAGTCCAGGTCGAAGCGGGACAGGTCCTGGGTGGTCTTCGCCAGGATCGTCGCGGTGCCCTGCAACTCGTCCGTCTTCGGCTGGTACTGCAGCCTCAGGTCGTAGTGCGAGACGTCGTAGCCGCCATTGCCGTAGTACGGGTAATAGGGGTCGCCGATGCCCGGCGCGCCAGGGGTGTAGCTCGCGGCCGATGCCGGGATCGCCAGCAGGACGGAGGCCGCCGCCAATGCGCCCGGCGCGATGATTCTGCGGTGCACGTCAGCTCCAAGTCGTCAGGACCACGGGTCCGTTCGGAAAGGCTCTGACCGCAGCCTAAGCATTCCCCGGTGCCTCTGACCTGTCCATGGCACCTGCTGTCACATGATCGCCATTCAGCCGTCACGCGTCCCGGAGCGTCCTCTTTTGCAAGGGAGTTGACCGGAGTACCGTCCGCGCATGCCGACACGCACGCGCTCCGCGATCCGCAGAACGCTCGTCACCGCCGCCGCGGTCGCCCTGACCGCCCTCCTCCCCACCACCCCGGCCGGCGCCCGGCCCGCGCCCCGGGAGAGCACTCCCGTCTACTCCTACGACCGGGCGATCCGCGAGTCCGTCTGGGTGGACACCGGGCTCGACGAGGACGGCGACGGCAGGGGCGACCGCGTCGCCGCCGACATCGTCCGGCCCGCCGAACCCGCCGGGCAGGGCCGCAAGGTACCGGTCATCATGGACGCCAGCCCGTACTACTCCTGCTGCGGGCGAGGCAACGAGAGCCAGCTCAAGACGTACGACGCCCAGGGCCGCGTCGTCCAGATGCCCTTGTTCTACGACAACTTCTTCGTACCGCGCGGCTACGCCTTCGTAGGCGTCGACCTCGCCGGCACCAACCGCTCCGACGGTTGCGTGGACATCGGCGGCCCCTCCGACATCCGGTCCGCGAAGGCCGTCGTCGACTGGCTGAACGGCCGCGCCAGGGCCTACACCAGCCGCACCGGCGACACTCCGGTGCGAGCCGGCTGGACGAACGGGCGCACCGGCATGATCGGCAAGAGCTGGGACGGCACCATCGCCAACGGCGTCGCCGCCACCGGCGTCAAGGGCCTGAGGACCATCGTCCCGATCAGCGCCATCTCCTCCTGGTACGACTACTACTTCGCCCAGGGCGCCCCGCTCTACGACGGCGGCCCCGACGACCTCGCCGACCGCGTCGAGAGCGCCGGCGCGCGCGCCCACTGCGCGGCCGTCCAGCGCCGGCTGGCCGAGGGCAGCCCGCGCAACGGCGACCGGACCCCGCTGTGGACCGCGCGGGACTACGTCAAGGACGCGGCCGAGGTGCGGGCCAGTGTCTTCGCGGTGCACGGCATGCAGGACCTCAACGTCCGCACCCAGCACCTCGGCCCGTGGTGGGACGCCCTCACCCGGCACGGCGTCCGCCGCAAGATCTGGCTGTCCCAGACCGGACACGTCGACCCGTTCGACTTCCGGCGCGGCGCCTGGGTCGACACCCTGCACCGCTGGTTCGACCACGAACTCCTCGGCTACGACAACGGAATCGACCGCGAGCCCATGGCCGACGTGGAGCGCCACCCCGGCCAGTGGGTGACCACCCCCGTCTGGCCCCCGTCCGGCACCCGCGCCACCGTGCTGCGCCCGGCCCCGGGCCCCGAGGCCGGCGTCGGCACGCTCGGCCTGCGCCGGGCCCACGGCACCGCGGCCTTCACGGACGACCCGCGGCTGGGCGAGACCGACTGGGCCGCCCGTGTCACCGCGGCCACGCCCGAGAAGGCCGGCTTCCTCACCGCGCCCCTCTCCCGTGCCCTGCGGCTGGCCGGATCCGCGGAGGTGACGGTCACCGCCACCCCGACCACGACCTCCGCCCATCTGTCCGCCGTCCTCGCCGACATCGGCCCGGACACCATCCGTGACTACGCCGACCCGGACGAGGGCATCACCACCCTCGCCGAACGCACCTGCTGGGGCGCGAGCACGGCCGGGGACAGCGCGTGCTTCAAGGAGACCCGGGCGAAGACGGCGGCCGTCGGCTACACCGTGGTCAGCCGCGGCTGGGCCGACCTCGGGCACTACGCCTCGGCGGCGAAGGGCGTCCCGCTCACCCCGGGCAAGGCCCGCACGATGACCCTCCGGCTCGGGGCCACCGACCATGTGGTGCCCGCGGGGCACCGGCTGGCACTGATCGTCGCGGGCACGGACAGCGGTCTCCTCGAACCTCCGTCCACTCGCCCGACGCTCACCGTGGACCTGTCCCGTACGACCGCGAAGGTGCCGCTGGTGGGCGGGGCGGGGGCGTTCGCCCGGGCCACGTCCGGCGCGGCGGGGACGCCCGAGCCGACGGTGCTGGAGGGGGTGGGGGCGCCGCGCACCGGCCGGCACCTGCCGGCCGCCTGACGGCCCGGGCACTCCGGGAGGGGCGGGGGGTGCCCGCTCGCGGAGTTCCCCGCGCCCCTGGAAAACCGCAGCCCGGTACGCCCGGAACACCGGCCCCCTCCCCGCGACGATCCTCAGCCCGCCGCGGACGCCAGTCTCGCCGCCTGACGGGCGCAGCCCCAGGCCACCGTGACGCCGGCGCCGCCGTGTCCGTAGTTGTGCACCAGGACGCGTCCGTCCGGCAGGAGCCGGCGCTCCAGGCGTACCGTCTTCCGGGCCGGGCGCAGGCCCACCCGGTGGGCGAGTATCCGGGCGCCGGCGACTTCGGGACGGACGGACGCGCAGCGGGCGACGATCGCCGCGGCGGCCCCGGGGTCGGGCTCCAGGTTCCAGTCGTCCTCCTCGGCCGTGCCGCCCAGCAGGAGCCGGTCCGGCTGCGGGATGACGTACGTGGACGCGGCCGAGGAGCCGTCGACGGCGGTGAACCACTCCGTGACGCCCGGGTTCTCCACCACGACCAGCTGCCCGCGCACCGGACGCACCGCGGGATCCGGCACCAGGGAACGGGCCCCGAGCCCCGCGCAGTTGACCACCACGGCGGCGGGCACGGACGCCAGGTCGGTCACCTCACGGAGCTCCACCGTGCCCCCGGCCCGCTCCAGCCGCCGCCGCAGCCACGCCAGATGCACCGGCATGTCGGCCACCGGCAGCCGCGCCGCCAGCCCCCCGCCCACCTCTCGCAGCCCCGGCACCCGGCCCGCCCAGGCGCCCAGCCCCGCGAGCCGCGCCCCGTGATGGACGCCGTCCACCAGGCGCACCCCGGTCTCCTCCGGGCGTGCCGCCAGCTCCCGGTACACGGCCAGGGACTCCAGGGCCCACGCCCCGACCAGCCGCTCCGGTTCGATGCGGTACGGCCACCACAGGCCGCCGGCGACCGCCGAGGTGGTCTCCTCGGCCGGCTCCCGCGCCCACACCCGTACCCGGCACCCCGCCTCGGCCAGCAGCACGGCCGTCGTCAGCCCGGCGACCCCGCCCCCGACCACGATGATCACTTCGTCACTCGGCTCAGTGTCCACGCCAGGACGATAGGCCCCGCGCGGGCCGCCATTAGGATCGGCCTCCTGATGACTGCCACCCTCGTTGCCAAGAACCTCGCCGCCGCACACGGCGACCGGCCCCTGTTCTCCGGGCTCGACCTGGTCGTCGCGCCCGGAGACGTGATCGGGCTGGTCGGCGCCAACGGCGCGGGCAAGTCGACGCTGCTGCGGATGCTCGCCGGCCTCACCCCGCCCGAGCAGGGCGGCCTCAGGCTGTCCCCGCCGGCCGCGACCGTCGGCCATCTGCCGCAGGAGCCGGAGCGCCGGCCCGGCGAGACGGTCCGGGAGTTCCTGGCCCGCCGCACCGGTGTCGCCGCCGCCCAGCGGGCCATGGACGAGGCCACCCAGGCGCTGGTCGACGGCGCGCCCGGCGCCGACGACGCCTACGCCGGCGCCCTGGAGCGCTGGCTCGGTCTCGGCGGCGCCGACCTGGACGAACGCGCGGAGGAGGTCGCCGGCTCCCTCGGCCTGGCGGTCGACCTGGACCAGCCGATGACCGCCCTGTCCGGCGGCCAGGCGGCCCGCGCCGGCCTCGCCTCCCTGCTGCTGTCCCGCTACGACGTCTTCCTCCTGGACGAGCCCACCAACGACCTCGACCTGGACGGCCTGGAGCGTCTGGAACGGTTCGTCACCGGACTGCGCGCGGGCACCGTCGTCGTCAGCCACGACCGCGAGTTCCTCACCCGCACGGTCACCAAGGTCCTCGAACTCGACCTCGCCCAGGGGCGGATCAACCTCTACGGCGGCGGCTACGCGGCCTACCTGGAGGAGCGCGACGTGGCCCGGCGGCACGCCCGCGACGAGTACGAGGAGTACGCCGACAAGAAGGCCGCCCTCCAGGACCGCGCCCAGACGCAGCGGTCCTGGATGGACAAGGGCGTGAAGAACGCCCGCCGGAAGGCGGGCAGCGACAACGACAAGATCGGCCGCAAGTTCCGCAGCGAGGCCAGCGAGAAGCAGGCCGCCAAGGCCCGGCAGACCCAGCGCATGATCGAGCGCCTGGAGGTGGTCGAGGAGCCCCGCAAGGAGTGGGAGCTGCACATGGAGATCGCCTCCGCACCGCGGTCGGGCGCGGTCGTGGCGACCCTGCGGGACGCCGAGGTGCGGCGCGACGGCTTCACCTTCGGACCGGTGTCGCTCCAGGTCGACTGGGCGGACCGGGTCGCGGTCACGGGCGCCAACGGCGCCGGCAAGTCCACCCTGCTCGGAGCCCTGCTGGGCCGGGTCCCCCTCGACGCCGGACACGCGGCCCTCGGCTCCGGTGTGCTGGTCGGCGAGGTCGACCAGGCCCGGCGGCTGTTCCACGGCTCCGAGACCCTGCTGGACGCCTTCCGCGCGGCCGTACCCGACACCGAGCCGGTCGAGGTCCGTACCCTGCTGGCGAAGTTCGGCCTGAAGTCCGACCACGTGCTGCGGCCCGCCGACACCCTCTCCCCGGGCGAACGCACCCGCGCCGCCCTCGCCCTGCTCCAGGGCCGGGGCGTCAACCTCCTGGTCCTCGACGAGCCGACGAACCACCTGGACCTGCCCGCCATCGAGCAGCTGGAGTCGGCCCTCGACGCCTACGAGGGCACCCTGCTGCTGGTCACCCACGACCGGCGCATGCTGGACGCGGTCCGGGTGACCCGGCGCCTGGAGGTGGCGGACGGCAAGGTGACGGAGCGTTAACTCGCGTCCCTCCCCGCCTCCTTCGCCGCCCGCTCGACCCGGCCGTGGTGGTCCGGGTCACGGGGCGCGACGTTGAGACCGTCCGGCCGCTGGCCCACGGCCCCGTCGATCAGCTCGCGCACGATGTCGGCGTGCCCGGCGTGCCGCTGGGTCTCGGCGACCATGTGGGTCAGCGTCCGGTGCAGCGTGATCCCCCCGGACGCGCCCGGCACCCGGCCGACCGCGTCCAGGGGGAGCGCCGCGATGGTCTCGTCCGCGTGCGCGCAGGCCCGCCGGTACCGTTCGGTGATCTCCTCGCGGGTCTCGTCGGCCCGCGCCCACAGGTCCGCGTCCGGCTCGGCGTCCCCCGTGAACCACAGCGGCGTACTGACGAAGGGCCGGTCGAAGGCCGTGCCGAAGTACAGGGCCTCGGCACCCGCCAGATGCTTGACCAGGCCCAGCAAGTTTGAGCCGGTGGGCGTCAGCGGGCGCCGGATGTCGTACTCCGTGAGGCCGTCGAGCTTCCAGAGCAGCACGTCACGCGCGTCCTGGAGGTACACCTGAAGGTCGGCTTTGGGATCTGATCCTGTCATGGGACGAGTCTGACGACCAGGTGATCATTGTCCACGGGATATCCGGGGCCGGGCGGACGCACCGCCCGCCCCCGGACTCGCCGCGTCAGCGCTTCTTCGGGTCCAGCAGCCCCGCGCGGCGCAGGGCGTCCGCCATCGCGCTGTTGGCGGGCGCCGCGGCCTGGCGCCCGCCCCGGTCGCCGGCGCCGCGGCCCTGCCGCTGCCCCTGGCCGCCGCCCTGCCGCTGACCCTGTCCCTGGCCGCCGCCCTGCCGCCGGCCGTGCTCCTGGCCGCCGCCCTGCCGCTGCTGGGGCGGGCGGGCACCGCCGCGCTGCGGCCGGCCGCCGCCCTGCCCCTGCGGGGCCGCCTCGTCGTCCAGCCGCAGCGTCAGGGCGATCCGCTTGCGCGGGATGTCCACGTCCAGGACCTTCACCTTGACGATGTCACCGGGCTTGGCGACATCGCGCGGGTCCTTCACGAACGACTTGGACATGGCCGACACGTGCACCAGCCCGTCCTGGTGCACACCGATGTCCACGAACGCGCCGAACGCCGCCACGTTCGTCACCACGCCCTCCAGGACCATCCCGGCGGACAGGTCGGAGATCTTCTCCACACCCTCCTTGAAGGTGGCCGTCCTGAACGCGGGACGCGGGTCGCGGCCCGGCTTCTCCAGCTCCTTGAGGATGTCGGTGACGGTCGGCAGACCGAAGGTGTCGTCCACGAAGTCGGCCGGGCGCAGCGAGCGCAGCACCCCGGTGTTGCCGACGAGGGACGCCACCTCCTGGCCCGTGGTCTTCACCATGCGACGGACCACCGGGTAGGCCTCCGGGTGCACGCTGGAGGCGTCCAGCGGGTCCGTGCCGCCCCGGATGCGCAGGAAGCCCGCGCACTGCTCGTACGCCTTCGGGCCGAGCCGCGCCACCTTCTTCAGCTCCGCGCGGGAGGTGAACGGACCGTTGGCGTCCCGGTGCGCGACGATGTTCTCGGCCAGCCCGGCGGAGATGCCCGACACGCGCGACAGCAGCGGCACGGACGCCGTGTTGACGTCCACGCCGACGCCGTTCACACAGTCCTCGACGACCGCGTCCAGCGAACGGGACAACTTCGCCTCGGACAGGTCGTGCTGGTACTGGCCGACCCCGATGGACTTCGGGTCGATCTTCACCAGCTCGGCCAGCGGGTCCTGCAGACGCCGCGCGATGGACACCGCGCCCCGCAGCGACACGTCCAGGTCCGGCAGCTCCCGCGAGGCGTACTGCGACGCCGAGTACACCGACGCGCCCGCCTCGGACACCATCACCTTGGTGAGGCTCAGCTCCGGGTGCTTCGCGATGAGCTCACCGGCGAGCTTGTCGGTCTCGCGGGAGGCCGTGCCGTTGCCGATCGCGATCAGCTCGACCGCGTGCTCCTTCGCCAGCCGCGCCAGCGTGGCGATCGCCTGGTCCCACTTGTTGGCCGGGACGTGCGGGTGGATCACGTCCGTGGCGACGACCTTGCCGGTGGCGTCGACCACGGCGACCTTCACCCCCGTACGGAACCCCGGGTCGAGGCCGAGCGTGGCGCGGGTGCCGGCCGGGGCGGCCAGCAGCAGGTCCCGCAGGTTCGCCGCGAACACGTTCACCGCCTCGTCCTCGGCGGCCGTGCGCAGCCTCAGGCGCAGGTCGATGCCGAGGTGCACCAGGATCCGGGTGCGCCAGGCCCAGCGGACCGTGTCCGTCAGCCACTTGTCGCCCGGGCGGCCCCGGTCGGCGATCCCGAACCGCGACGCGACGATGCCCTCGTACGACGACGGGCCCTCGGTGGGCTCCTCCGGCTCCAGGACGAGGTCCAGGACCTCCTCCTTCTCCCCGCGCAGCATCGCCAGGATCCGGTGCGAGGGCAGCTCGGTGAACGGCTCCGCGAAGTCGAAGTAGTCGGCGAACTTGGCGCCCGTCTCCTCCTTGCCCTCGCGCACCTTCGAGGCCAGCCGCCCGCGCACCCACATGCGCTCGCGCAACTCGCCGATCAGATCGGCGTCCTCGGCGAACCGCTCGGTGAGGATCGCCCGGGCACCGTCCAGCGCGGCCTGCGGATCCGCCACGCCCTTGTCCGCGTCCACGAACGCGGCGGCCGCGGCCCGCGGTTCCACCGCCGGATCGGCCAGCAGCCCGTCAGCGAGCGGCTCCAGGCCCGCCTCGCGCGCGATCTGCGCCTTGGTGCGCCGCTTGGGCTTGTACGGCAGGTAGATGTCCTCCAGCCGCGCCTTGGTCTCGGCGCCGCGGATCCGCGCCTCCAGTTCCCCGGTGAGCTTGCCCTGCTCCCGCACCGACTCCAGGATCGCCGTCCGCCGGTCCTCCAGCTCCCGCAGATAGCGCAGCCGCTCCTCGACGGTGCGCAGCTGCGCGTCGTCGAGCATCTCGGTCGCTTCCTTGCGGTAGCGCGCGATGAAGGGCACCGTGGAGCCGCTGTCCAGCAGCTCCACCGCGGCCTTGACCTGCCGCTCCCGTACGCCGAGTTCCTCGGCGATCCTGCCTTCGATGGACCCTGCTCCGAGGGACCCGGGTGTGGTCACGATCCCGTACCGCCTTCTCCACTGAGGTTGCGCGGCAATTGTGGCAGGTGACACCGACATCCGGGGATCAGGGCGGCGTCCGGCGGGGCGCCGGGCCCGGAGCCGTCGGGCCCGGCTGCCGCGCGCGGCGGACGAGGCTCCGCCGAACAGCCGGGCGCACCGGGCACCACGCCGCGGCCCGGGAAACGGCGGACCGCGTCAACCCCTCGCGGGCGGCGTCCAGGTGAAGCGCGGCCGCCGGCGCTCCAGGAACGCCGCGACCCCCTCCGCCGTGTCGCCGCTGTCCCGCGCCTGCGCCGCCCAGTGAGCCTCCCGGCCGGTGCGGCCGTCCGCGAACTCCTTGGCGGCGGCCTGCGTCAGCTGCGCACGGGACACCAGTACCCGGGTCAGCTCCGCGATCCGCTTGTCCAGTTCCCCCTCGGGCAGCACCTCGTCCACCAGGCCGGTGCGCAGCGCCCGCCCGGCGTCGATCAACTCGGCCGTGAACAGCAGATACTTGGCGGTGGCCGGGCCGACCAGACGGACCAGCCGGCGGGTCGAGGAGGCCGGGTAGACGATGCCGAGCCGCGCCGGGGTCACCCCGAACAGCGCCCCCTCCTCGGCCAGCCGCAGATCGCAGGCCGCCGCCAGCTGGGTCCCGCCGCCCACACAGTGCCCGCGCACCGCGGCGACGGTCGGCTTGGGGAACGCGGCCAGGGCCTCCTCGGCGGCCACCGCGAGAGCCGGTGCCTCCTCGGGCGAGCCCTGGAGCGTGGTGATGTCGGCGCCCGCGCAGAACGTGCCGCCCTCGCCGGTCAGCACCAGCGCCCGTACGTCCGGGTCGGCCGCCAGGGTGTCCAGCAGCGGGGGCAGGGCCCGCCACATCGCCGTCGTCATGGCGTTGCGCCGGGCGGGATGACGGATCACCACGGTGGCGACGGAGTCGGCGACGTCATGGGACAGCTGGGCGACCATGCGGCGGATCGTAGCGGAGGCGCCGCGCGGCACCTCAGGGGGAGCGGGCGGCACGACCGGGCAAACCCGTACAACCCGACTAGTTCGCGAACCGGCGCCCGGAGGACAGGAACAGTCCCGCCCGCGACCGGGTCGGACGCGGTCGGTCGGAAACCGTTCGATACCCGCCGACTTGCGCTCAGGCATCCGGACGGCAGCGCATCGTTGCCAACACTCGACGTGTGGTGACAATCGAGCGCGAGGACGGCGACCGGACGTGGGACGACCAGGGGCACGGGGAGGGCCTGTGCCCGCCGGGGGGCGGCGAGCGGCCGCCGGACCCCCTGCCGTACGAGGGGGTCTGGCGGTTCACCGCGGCCGCGGTGGACGCCTCGGTGCCGCAGGCCCGGCACGCCGTACGGGACCTGCTGCTGCGCCAGGGCGTGCCGGCCTCCGACGACCTGGTCCACGGGCTGCTGCTGATCGTCACCGAACTGGTCACCAACGCGGTGCGGCACGCGGCGCTGCTCTCCCCGGTGCTCGCCGTGGAGGTGGCCGTCGGGGCCGAGTGGGTGCGGGTGTCGGTGGAGGACAACCACCCCTACCGCCCCACCGCCCTGGAGGCCGACCACGGCCGGACCGGCGGCCGGGGTCTGCTCCTGGTCCGCGAGGTGGCCCGGGAGGCGGGCGGGGTGGTCGACGTGGAGCACACCGCGAGCGGCGGCAAGGTGATCTGGGCCGCCCTGCCGCTCAAGCCCCCGGCGCTGCCGTGACGGACGGGGTCACCAGCCGGCGGCCGGGCCGGTCAGCTCCCTGATCGCCGGCCGGGCCGCGTCCAGCACGGTCATGAACCAGGCCGAGAACGGGTCCCGGGCGTGCCGCTCGGCCAGCTCGTCCGCCGTCACGAAGACGGTCTCGGCGACCTCCTCCGGATCCGGTGCGGGCGAGGCCTGCACCAGGCCGACGAACAGGTGGTTGTACTCCTGCTCCACCAGGCCCGAGAGGGGGTCCGGGTGGTTGTAGCGGACCGTGCCGGCCGCCGCGAGCAGCGACGGCGACACGCCCAGCTCCTCGTGGGTGCGCCGGGCCGCCGCCGTGAACGGCGCCTCGCCCGGGTACGGGTGACCGCAGCAGGTGTTGGACCACACACCGGGGGAGTGGTACTTGCCGAGCGCCCGCTGCTGGAGCAGCAGCCGGCCCCGCTCGTCGAAGAGGAACACCGAGAACGCCCGGTGCAGCCGCCCCGGCGGCTGATGGGCGGCGAGCTTCTCCTCGGTGCCGATCGTCACCCCGTTCTCGTCGACCAGTTCCAGCAAGATCGCCTCTGCGGTGTCCTCCGACGAGCCGTGCGTCGCGGTGGCGGGTGTGATCGGCATACGCATCCTTCGCTTCGGTCCCAGCATCCCAAGTCTGCCGTACGGATCCGGCGCCCCGGGCACGCCCCGCGGCCTGGCGCGGCGCGGCCCCGGGCACCGGAGCCGGTAGCCCATCGTGCCCGCCGCCCGCCGCCGGAAACCGGCCGGGGTGCGCCGGACGCCCGGACGCGCCGGACGGGCGACACGCCGTACGGCGGTGCGCGCCGCCCCCGGTCAGTGGCAGAGCCGCGCCTCGTGCTCCGCGTGGCCGCCCGGTTCCAGCTGGAACGTGCAGTGCTCCACGTCGAAGTGGTCGCCGACGCAGCCCTGCAGCTCGTGCAGCATCTTCTCGTTCCCGATGGCGTTCAGCACCTCGGAGCTGACCACCACGTGCGCCGACAGCACCGGCATGCCCGAGGTGATGGTCCAGGCGTGCAGGTCGTGCACGTCCTCCACGCCGTCCAGCGCCAGGATGTGCGCCCGCACCTCGGCCATGTCGACGCCCTTGGGTGCCGCCTCCAGCAGCACGTCCAGCGTCTCGCGCAGCAGCTTCAGCGTGCGCGGCACGATCATCAGCCCGATGACCAGGGAGGCGACCGGGTCCGCCGACTGCCAGCCGGTGGCCAGGATCACCGCCGCCGACAGCAGTACCGCCACCGAGCCCAGCGCGTCCGCGGCCACCTCCAGGAACGCGCCGCGCACGTTCAGGCTCTCCTTCTGCCCGCGCATCAGCAGCACCAGCGAGACGGAGTTCGCGACCAGGCCCACCAGGCCAAACACAATCATCAGCCCGCCCCGGGTCGGCGCGGGCTCGACGAACCGCTGGACCGCCTCGTACAGGACGTAGCCGCCGACCCCGAGCAGCAGCAGACAGTTGGCCAGGGCCGCGAGGATCTCGGCACGGGCGTAGCCGAAGGTGCGGTTGGTGCTCGGCGGGCGGTTCGCGAAGTGGATCGCGAGCAGTGCCATCCCGAGGCCGACCGCGTCCGTCGCCATGTGCGCCGCGTCCGCGATCAGCGCGAGCGAGTCCGCGGCCAGGCCGCCGACGATCTCGACCACCATGACCGTGAGCGTGATGCCCAGCGCGACGCGCAGCCGCCCGCGGTACGCGGCCGTGGCCGTACCCGGGGCCGGCGCGTGCGAGTGCGCGTGCCCGTGGTCGTGCCCTGCCCCCATGACTACCGCCTTCCGTTTGCCTGCCCGGAGGGCCAGTGAACTACGGGTGGGGGGTATTGGCAACGCGGCACTGAACACCGTTGTCATATGCCGTGACCTGCGGAAACGTTCCGCAGGTCAGCGCGGTCCGGCCCGCCCGGCGCGGCGTGCCCCGGCCCGCCGCGATCCCGGGGGACCGCTTTCGGCGGCGGCCCGGCCGCGCCGCGGCGGATCCGGCACCGCCGACGGGGCGGCCGGGTGTCCGGACCGCCCGGTGTCCCGGTTGCCCGGGTCTGCTCCACGGGTTTGTGGGCGGGGGCCCGGATCACCGATGATGATCGCGGCAAAGGCCGGGGCAGGCCCGGTGGACCGGGCCGTGAACGGCCGGTGAACGCGGGCTCCGGCCCATCCGATAGCCTCTGCCGACATGCCGCCCGGGTGCCGCAGGCCGGGGCGCCCCACCACGCAGCAGACCGGCGCCGCGCGCGTCGGCACCCAGGGAGTGAGTTCGGTTGTCGACCGCCATCGTCACCGGTCAGCCGGTCCCCGGATCGTCACTGGAGAGCGATCTGCGGTCCCTCGGCTTCGACGTGCGCGTGGCCGCCGACGCCGCCGAGACGCGGAACCTGCTCGCCACCGTGCCGGCCGACCGGCGCGTCGCCCTGGTCGACGCCCGCTTCGTGGGCCATCCGCACGCCCTGCGCCTCGGCCTGACCGACCCGCGCTTCCCGCTCGCCGCCGTCCCCGGCGCCGTCACCGCCCAGCCCGCCGCCCGGCCGGCCCTCGCCCGGGCCGTGGCCCGCGCGACCCCGGCACCCGGCGCCACGGCCGCCCGCGCCGCCGAGGGCGGCGCCCCCGCGCTCGCCGTGGACAGCCTCGCCGACCGCGTGGCCGGCGCCCTGGACGACGACGGCGGCGCGGTGCACCGGCCCGAGCTGGGCAGCCTGGTCGCCACTGTGCCGGACGGTCCGAGCGCGCTGGACGAGGCCCGGCGGGCCGTCGCCGCCGTCGACGAGGAGGCCGTCCGCCTGAAGTCGGCCGTGAAGTCCCGCGACGGCTTCTTCACCACGTTCTTCATCAGCCCCTACTCGCGCTACCTCGCCCGCTGGTGCGCCCGCCGCGGCCTGACCCCCAACCAGGTCACCACGGCCTCGCTGCTCACCGCGCTGATCGCGGCCGGCTGCGCGGCCACCGGCACCCGCGGCGGCTTCGTCGCGGCCGGCGTGCTGCTCATCGCCTCCTTCGTGCTGGACTGCACCGACGGCCAGCTCGCCCGTTACGCGCTGAAGTACTCCACCCTCGGCGCCTGGCTCGACGCCACCTTCGACCGGGCCAAGGAGTACGCCTACTACGCCGGCCTCGCCCTCGGCGCGGCCCGCGGCGGCGACGACGTCTGGGCGCTCGCCCTCGGCGCGATGGTCCTGCAGACCTGCCGGCACGTGGTCGACTTCTCCTTCAACGAGGCCAACCACGACGCCACCGCCAACACCAGCCCCACCGCCGCGCTCTCCGACAAGCTGGACAGCGTCGGCTGGACGGTCTGGGTGCGCCGCATGATCGTGCTGCCGATCGGCGAGCGCTGGGCGATGATCGCGGTCCTCACCGCGGCCACCACCCCGCGCATCACCTTCTACGTCCTGCTGGCCGGCTGCGCCCTGGCGGCGGCGTACACCACGGCGGGCCGGGTGCTGCGCTCGGTGACCCGCAGGGCGCGCCGCACCGACCGGGCCGCGCGGGCGCTCGCCGACCTCGCCGACCCCGGTCCGCTCGCCAACGCGCTCGGCCGGGTGTTCCGGCGCGGCCTGCCCGGTTTCGCCGTGCCCGCCGTCGCCCTGCTGGGCGGCGCCGCGGTCGTGGCCTGCTCGGCCCTCACGGACTTCGGCGGCACCCTCCCGGTGGCCGGGGCCCTGGTCTACGTCCTGACCTCGGCCCTCGCCGTCGCCCGCCCGCTCAAGGGCGCCCTGGACTGGCTGGTCCCCCCGCTGTTCCGGGCCGCCGAGTACGGCACCGTCCTCGCCCTCGCCGGTGAAGCGGGGGTGAACGGAGCCCTTCCGGCCGCCTTCGGCCTGGTGGCGGCCGTCGCCTACCATCACTACGACACGGTGTACCGCATCCGCGGCAACGCCGGAGCGCCCCCGGCCTGGCTGGTGCGCGCCATCGGTGGGCAGGAGGGGCGGACGCTGCTCGTCACCGTCCTGGCCGCCGTGCTCACCGCCGCGCAGTTCAAGGCCGCGCTCACGGTTCTCGCCGTGGCCGTCGCCCTGGTGGTGCTCGTCGAGAGCGTCCGCTTCTGGGTGTCCGCCGGGGCGCCCGCCGTACACGATGAAGGAGAAACCGCATGATCGGCCTTGTGCTGGCGGCCGGCGCCGGACGGCGTCTGCGCCCCTACACCGACACGCTGCCCAAGGCGCTGGTGCCGGTGGGGCCGGAGGGCGTGGA